>CAYHEI010000306.1:0-4367 GCA_964355385.1 uncultured bacterium
CCCGACCCAATGACGACTGACGTGCGCGCGGCGTCGATCCACAGCGTGTCGCCGCCCGTGGTCCAGCACAGGTTCGCGGTGTCCAGCGCCTTCGCGAGGTCCGGTTGGGCCGGCGCCTCGTACTTGCGCAGCCACATGCCCTGGTTGTTGACGACCGGCTGGTACATGCCGGCCGCGAACAGCGTCCCCGACACCCAGGCCAGGCCGAATCCCGAATCCACGGAGCCGCCGTTGTACGTGTCCACCCAGACCGTCACGGTCGCGTCCTGCGAGTACTTGGCGACCCGGATGTCGTTCCCCGTCACCTGACCCGCGGCGTAGATCAGGCCGCTCGGGTCCACGGCCACCGCGTCGAACCGCTCCACGCTTGCGCCGGCCGTGATCGTCCGCGTCCAGACCGGAACGCCGATCGGATCGAGCTTCGCCAGCCAGGCGTCGTTCAAGGTCGTGCCCACGTACCCCGCGACGATCACGTTCCCGCACGCGTCGAGCGCGAGCGCCTGCGCGGAGTCGTTCGCGGTCGTCCCGATCACGCGGGGAGCCCCCCAGGCCGCCGATCCGGCCGGCAGGTACTTGTTGACCCAGATGTCGTCGAGCGTGCCCGTGTTGCGCGCTTTCCCGGCGACGAAGATCTCCCCCCCGGCGTTCACGGCGACCCCATACCCCGCGTCGTTGGCGGGCGGAGCGATCGTGCCGGCGTTCACCTGTTTCGGAAAGCCGGCCGTCGGCGTCCCGTCCGGCAGCAGCCGGACCACCAGGATGTCGTCGTCCGCGTTGCGGATGATCCCGGTCCCGACCACGTTGCCCCCGCTGTCCACCGCAAGACCGTAGATCCCGTTGGACAGCGAGAGGTTCGACCGGTTCGTCCCGATCCAGGAGCGTGTCCAGACGACGGTCTGGCCGTCCGGGCCGAACTGCGCCACGAAGGCGTACACGGTGGAAGACGTCCCCGACACCGAGACCGTGAACGCGCCGCCGACGTAGAACGACCCGGTCTGGCGGTCCACCGCCAACGCGTTGCCGTAGTCGTCCCGGTTGCCCGGCCCGGACAAGGTGACGGTCCACAAGACCGCGGGAGCCGCGCCGGACGCGTCGAGCTTCCTGATCCACACGTTCAACCCCATGCCGGTCGCCGAACGGGTCCCTACCACCAGGATGTTCGCCCCGTCGGCGGCGGCGACCTCGTCCGCGTTCTCCGTGATGCCGGTCGTGTCCGGCGAGGCGGGGTCAGTGAACGTCCAGCCGATCGCTCCGTCGCCCGCCCAAGCCGAGAGCGGTGCGAGCAGGAAGGCCGGCAGGCAGGCCGGTCGCAACCAGCGCGGTAGAGAGGCATTCCAGGCATTGCGTTGGACTGAGGGGCGGACCACTCCGACTCTAATCCTGCAGGATCGGGGCCACCGCGTGTATAATGAAGAGGCTTGCTGGACAGGGCGAACTTGTGACCCCGGTCACAAACGGTGTCAAGACCTGACGCTTCTGACACTTTTGACGGTATTGTAGCTCTCTGCTACTTCTTGAGGACGATCACCTTCTTGATCTGCACGTTGTCGCCCGTCACCACCTGAACGAAGTAGACCCCGTTGCCGACCCGCCCGCCGCCGTCGTTCTTCCCATCCCACGCCCACTCGGTCAGGCCCGGCAACACGCTGGCCTCCTTGACGAAACGCACCAATTCGCCGGCGATGTTGTACACCCGCACGGACAACATGACGGGGGCCGGCACGTAGGCGCGGATCTTCAACACGTCGCCCTTGGTCGGATCGAAGTAGTTCTGCGAGAGGTACGGCAGCGCCTCGGCCGGGACCGTTGAATCAACAGCGATGGTTCCGGATACACCGGGAACCGCAACAACCACGGCGCGCACGACGTTCGCCCCCTTGAGGAAGCCGAGCCGCAGGCTCGTCCGCACCTTGCCGTCGTTCCCCGTGAGTCCCCCGCCCGCTCCGAGACGCGCGTCGGACGGCGTCACCACCACGAAGGTCACGTCGCTGCCCGCGACATCCTGGTCGCACGAATCCAGGAGCTCGAACTCCAGCTGCACGGCACTGCCGACCCGCGCCGCGGGGGGAGTCGCGCTTCCCACGATGCGCGCGGGAACGCCCAGGATCGCGACGAGGTTGCTTCCCGCGACGACCGACGCCAGCGGCGCGCTCCCTGCAGCGGTCTCCCCCGCTCCCGACACGGTCACGTCGAGGCTCAGCGTGCCGCACGCCGTCGCGGTGTAGGTCCAGCCGAACGACGCGGCGGCGTGGCCCGCAATCCAGCGCGGCAGAGCCGGCACGAGCGCGGAGCGGGCCGAGACCGCGCCCGGGACGGACAAGACCTCGGTCACGCCGATCGCGTAGACGGTCGCGCCGAGGTCGCCGGGGTTTCCGACCGTCAGGGCCGCCGTCAGCACGCCGCCCGGCGGCACCGCGCCCGCCGGGGAAAGCGTCACGCCCGAGACCGACAGCGCGCCCGGCGAGGCGATCGCCGTGAACGCGGCCGCGTTGCTCGCGCTCACGGGGCCGCAGCCGCCCCCCGTCGCGGTCGCGGAGAAGGCGTAGGCACCGGTCGCGGTCGGCGTGAAGGTGAACGCGAAGGTCGCCAGGCCCCCGCCGCCCGGAACCGTCTGGGAGGCGGGCGCGACGGTCAGCGTCCCCGCGCCGCTCGTGACCTCGAGCGCGACCGTCACCCCGGTCGCATCCGCGCCGCCCGTGTTGGACACCGTCACGACGATCGGGTTCCCCGCTCCCCGGATGAGGCTCCCCGCCGGGGGTGCGTTGATCTCCACCGCGAGCGCCGCAGCGGTGAGGACGGGAGTCGTCACCGGCCCGGCGGTCGTCCCCGTGCTCCAACCGCCGTTGGCGTCCTGGCCCGTCACGGCGGCGTCGGCGATCACGGTTCCCGCACTCCCGGCGGTCACGGTCCAGGTGAAGGAGAGCCACGCGCCCCCCGCGATGTTGCCCCCCGAGGGCGTCGGACCCACGGCGGACGGCCCGACCGAGGTCCCCCCAAACGCCAGCGGTCCCGGCACGACCCCGTCGGCCGTCGCCGCAAACGGCGTGTTGCTGACGGTCACGACGCACAGGTAGGTGCCCCCGGCGCAGACGCTCGCCGGCGTCGCCGTGGAAACCGCGAACAACGTCGCCGCGGCCTGGATCGTCACCGGGACGCTGGTTGATGGGTTCGAAACGACCGGCCCCGCCGCGGTCGCCGTCGCCGTCCAGACCACGCCGCCCGGCGCGGACGCCGTCATCGTGAAGGTGAAGGCCACCGAGGCCCCCGCCGCCAGCGACGCCACCGACGCCGGCGCCGGACCCGCGCTCGCCGCCGCGCCCGGACCAGAGGATTGCCACAGCCCCGCGCTCACGCCGGTCGCCGCCGTCCCGCCGGTATTCCTGACGTCCACCACGGCCAGGAAACTCTGCCCCACCGACGCGGTGAGCTGCGTGACCGAGAGGGATGCCGCCAGCGCCACGGCCGGCAGCACGCTGGCCCCCACCGGATTGCCTGCGGCCGTGGCCGCGCCGCAGGGGTCCCTCGCCACGACGAGGGCGGTGGCGCTCACCGCCGTCGTCGTCACGACGACGCCCGCCGCCCCCGTGACGGTGAACGTGTACGCCGCCCCGGGGGCGAGCGCGAGCCCCATCGCCGACCACTCATAGCGCGACCCCGTGAGCGGAACGTTGCTGACCACAGGGGCGGCAAAGCCGAACGGCTGCGCCGTGGAGGTCACCACGATCTGCGGCGCGACGGTCTCCACCACCGACACGTGACTCACCGTCGCCGCGCCCGTGTTGCTCACGACGATCCGGTAGGTCACGGGGTCCCCGGCGGCCACGCTCGCCCCGGACGCGGGCGTCTGGCTCGCCGCCGCCGCGACGGCCACGGCGGGCACCGTCACGGCGAAGCTGTCCGCGGCGCTCGCGCCTTGCGCCGAGGCGCAGCTGGCGTCCCCGCGCGCCCAGCCGACGTTCGTCTGGGCCCCGCCAGTGCACGTCGCCGAAGCGGACAGCGTCACCGTCGCGCTCGCCCCCGGCGCCAGGCTGACCGCCCCGGACCACACGTGCAGCGCTCCGGCGGCGGAGTGCGCCAGACCCGCCGTGTTCGATTCCGACGCGAACAGGAGTCCGCCGGGCAGCGTGTCCGTGACGGTCAAGACGCCGAGCGTCGCGGACCCCGTGTTCGTCGCGATCAGGGTGTAGGTGACGAGCGTCCCCGGCACCGGAGCCGCCGGCGTCCGCGCCTGAGTCAAGGTCACCGCCGTTCCCGCCGGGGCCACAATCGTCCCCGTCGTCCCCAGCGTCAGCCCGTTCCCCGCCGAACACGCCGTCGCCACCTCGATGTACGCCGTGTTCGACAGCGGCGTCACCGCACACACCAGC
>CAYHEI010000307.1:0-4360 GCA_964355385.1 uncultured bacterium
CCTTGTTCATCGGCCTTGCCCCCCCATTTCCCTTCTTTCCCCCCCTTTCCAAACCCGCAACCCCCCCCCCAAACCCCTTGTCAGGACCCTTATAAACCCGCAACCGGGGCCTGGGTTGCCCCAGGCCCCGGCGCCTTCTTACCGAACCCGATCAGCCTGCCCCAGAATTACCGGCCGAGGTTGACCAGGGTGTCCAAGATCCGGTCGGACGTCGTGATGAGCCGGGCATTGGCCTCGAATCCGCGCTGCGCCACGATCATGTTCGTGAGCTGCTCGGACAGGTCCACATTGCTCTGCTCCAGCACGCCACCCACGATCGACCCGCGGGTCGAGGTGAGGGCGGTCCCGACATCGGCCGTCCCGGAGTTGATCGTCGTCGCGAAGTGGGCGTCACCCACCTTGGCCAGACCCGAGGGGTTCTGGAAGGCCGCCATCGCGACCTGCGCCAGCTCCTGGTTCTGCCCGTTTGTGAACGCGCCGAGGACCTTGCCGGTGACGTCCACGGAGAGCGACAGGAGGGTACCCGAAGCGTACCCATTCTGCGCCCGCATGACCGCCGTGTAGACGGGATTGTAGACCCCGTTCGCGAAGAACCCGGTCGCGTCCTGCGTCAGCCCGTCCCGGCCTCCGTTGTTCAGCGACCGCACCGTCACCGGCGCGGCGCCATTCTCGAATCCGCTCACGGCATCGACGATCTGGTCACGCTGGCCGTCGCCGTTCGGTGCGCCCAACTCGGCCACACCGCCCGTGTTGTCAGCGTAGTTGTCGAAGTCCGCGTTCTGGATCGTGGAGACCGTGCCCCAGTCGATGTTGAACGCCTGCACGTACGCCGCATTCTTGACGACACCTGCGATCGCGTTCATCTCAGGGTTGCCTGTCGCCAGGGTGTACTGCAACTGCACCAAGCGTCCCGGCTGCGCGCCAGCGATATTCGACGCGGGAGGCACGAAGATGTTCTGCCCCATGATCCCGCCCGCTACCGCCTGCTGGACGGTCGGCGTCTGGAATGCGAGAACGATCGGGAGTTTGCTCAGCGCCAAAGCGCCACCCGCCATGGCAGGAAACCCGAGCGGAGTATCGCCAATCGGGTTGTCGAAAATACCGCCCCCGAGCGCCGGAGAAATGGCGTTGCTGTTCGCGCCCGCGCCGCTGTCGCCCGAGGCGATGGTGCCGGCGCCTTCGAATCCGATGATCGAGCCCGCGTCCGCGTCGTTCGTGACGCTCGCATCCCACGCGGTCAGATCGGCCAGCGTGTTCGCGTCACCATACGTCACGAAATCCAGCGAACCCGTCTGCGTGAAGTGCATGATCCCCGAGTGCGACGCCCGAATCGTCTGACCCGAAATCGGGTCGGTGTACGTCACGTTGTCGAGCATCAGGCTCACCGTCGTGTCGCTGGGATCCACCGCAACCTCCCACCGCCACGTGTTCTCATCATAGAGCGTCGGAGGAACGCTGGCGCGTCCCGCCATCTGCGTGCCGCTGAGGTTGGTGAACGTCCCCGTCAGCTTGTGCGCGTTCCCCAGCGAGTCATACACGCTGAAGTTCACGACCTTCTGCCCGACGGTGTACGTGAACGACGCACCCAGGGTGTCCTGCACCGTGATCTGCGTCGAACCGGCAACGCCGGCCGACGTGGCCATGTTCGCCGCGTTCGCGCCGGCGTCCAGGCTGCCCGCCATCTCGACCGATGTGGTCTCTTGCGCCTTCATCGTCGTCGTGTTGGCGATCTGAATGCTGTTGATCGCCTGCGGGTTGCTCGCATCCACGCGAAGCTTGGAGAACGGATCGGTGACGGAGACGCCCGTCGACGCGTTCAGCACGCTCGGGCTCGAGGCCGACCAGCCCTGGACCAGGGCTCCCGAGGAATCCACGAGGTTCCCCGCGGTGTCGAACCGGAAGCTGCCCGCGCGCGTGTAGAGGGTCTGCGCCCCGTCCTTGACGACGAAGAATCCGTCGCCGTTGATCGCCATGTCCGTGGCGACCCCCGTGGCCTGCAGCGTCCCCTGCGTGTGCAGCGTATCGATCGCCGCCACGCTCACGCCAGAACCGATCTGCACCCCGTTCACTCCGCCGCGCCCACTGGCGGCGTCGGAGCCGAAGGCGCTCGACACGGTCTGGCTCAACAGGTCCCGGAACTGCACCCTGCCGGCCTTGAAGCCGATGGTGTTCACGTTCGAGACGTTGTTGCTGATTACATCCAGCATTGTCTGGTGGTTCCGCAATCCCGAGATCGCGGTGAACAAGCTACTCACCAGTGCCATGGTTGACCTCCTTGTAGGTTGCCCCCGCCGCTAAGGACCGGCGGGGGGTTCGAGGCTCCCTCGTGGAGAGGTCCAGCCTCATATTGATCTTCATTGTCACAGCCGCCGTCATCTCAGGTGACGGCTTCACAACAGGACCGCGCTGTCGATGTTGGTGAACACGTTTTCCTTCATGCTCGCCGCGTCCACCACGGTGATCACGGTCCGGTTGCGCACGCTCACCACGAACGCCGCCTTGTCCGAGAGCACGAGGGATTCCCGCGCCCCCTTGGCGGCCGCCCGCTTCACCGCGTCGTCGATCCCCGCCAGGTCCGCTTGGGACAACTCGATCGAACGGAGCCGCAGGCGCTCCTGCGCGTGCGCGGAGAACTTGACCCCTTCCCGCGTCTGCAGCAGCTGCTGCTGCAGCACCTCGGCGAACGGCTTCGCGCCGCCCGGCGCGGGTGAACGCGGCCGAGTCGTTTCCGCGGGCGTCAGGCCCGCGCCGACCGGCGGCAGCCCCGCGGGATTCAATCGCTCTACCATACGGCGGGCTCGTACGACGCCTCACGCACATCCTTGAGCGCGATGGTGGATTCGTCGAGCAGCGTCTCTTTGGTCCCGTCCGGATACATCAGGACCGCCCCTTTCGCGAGCGTCATCACGGGCGTCTCGTCGTTCACGTTCACCGACGTCGCCTTGCCGTTGATGAGGGTTCCGCCGATGCCGTTCGCAGTGACCCACTTGCCGAGCATCGCGACCTGCTGCAGGTCGGTGAACGCCTTGCTCATGTTCGTCATCTGCTCGAGCTGGGAGAACTGCGCGAGTTGCGCCGCGAACTGGGTGTTGTCGATGGGACTCAGGGGGTCCTGCGACTTCATCTGCGCGACGAGCATCTTGAGGAAGTCCATCTTCCCCATCTTCCCGTTGGCCTCGGTCGTCACCTTGCCGGTGGACTGCGCCGAGATCCCGATTGGCGTAATCATGCTGCCACCTCCTTTGTCAGTGCGCCCGCGTCAATCATTCGGCGGTCGCCGCGGGGCCCCCTGCAAAAGAGGTCCGGCCCCGTCTGTTGTTCCGTCATGTCCCTTGTACCACACTTCGCAAGCCTCATGCAAGTACGTCCACGAGACCGGCCCCTCCGGCGGCGCGCAGCGCCCCGCCGGAGGACGGTCCCCCGCCGGAAGCCCTCCCAGGGGGAGGAGCCTCCCGCTCGAAGAACCTGGGCTGCTGGCGGGCCTGCTGCTGCCCCGCGAACCCCGCCCCCAGCCCGACCGCCACCGGCGGCACCTCGACCGTGACTCGCAGGCGGTCCAGGGAGTGGCGGAACTCGGCCAGGCCGCCCTGGAGCACCCGGGCGGCCTCCGTGGATGACGCACGCAGCTCCACCCGGACCAGCCCCCCCTCGGTCTGCTCGATGCGGACGCGCACCCTCCCCAGCTGCTCCGTTTGCAGGCTCAGCTCGAGCTCCCGCGGAGCTCCCGGGCGCGCCAGGGGGACCTCTTCGGCGATCCGGTTGAACACGGTACGAGCCGCCTCCTGGGAGGGAGGCGCCGCGGGAGTCGCCCGCACCGCTCCCGCGACGGCGCCCGCCGCGACTTCCGCGATGCGGTTCTCTTGCTTCTGCTCCACGGGACCGCCGAATCCGCTCGGCTCGGGGGTCCTCACCGCGGCCGCCACCCGCGCCCCCGGCGCAGGCGTCGGAGGGACTCCCCACACCGCGCCTGCCGCGACCGACCCGGGCGTTGCACCCCACCACCCGGGCGCGCCCGCATGGGCGAGCGTGATCGCCTGAGACTCATGCGGCGATGCCGTCGCAGACCGTGCTCCGGCGGGCATCAGCACACGCGGGAGCGCGGGCGCGGACGACGGCAGTTGCTCCGTCGCGGTTGAACCCGCGGATGGCTCCCCGGAGCGCGCGGGAAGGCCCGCGACGGGCGGCTCCGACGCCGCGGGAGCGGTCGCTGTCGTTTCGCGCTGGACCGAGGGGACCACGACCGGCAGGGATTCCCCCGACTCGGCCGGTCCTTCGGCGAAGGCCGGGACCCGCCCCCAATCGGGTCGACGGGCAGCCGACTGAACCGGCAACGCCAACTTGACTGCCGGACTATCAACGG
>CAYHEI010000308.1:0-4337 GCA_964355385.1 uncultured bacterium
GTCCGGCCGGCGACGGTGCTGCTCGCGGGGACGCTCGGGACGATGACGGCGGCGCGCCAGCATTTGCGCGAGTTCGCGCTGGGCGCCGTGCTCGGACCCGTGGCGCGCGCCGTCGCGCCGCAGCGGGGGATGTTGCTTCTGTTCGCCGGAGCCGCCGTGGCCGGCGCGGCGGTGCTCGGCTACATGCTCTGGGTCGCCGCGTTTCCGCGGCGGGCCCGATGAACGCCGTCGCGCTGCTCGACAACGGCTGGGTCGTGGCCGCCCTCTGCGCGGCCGCTTTCGTGGCCGCGGCCTGGATCGCCGGCCTGGCATGGGACCGGCTGATTCGCGTGCTGACGGAGCGCACTTCGGGCGATCTCGACGAGCGCATCGCCGCCGCCGTCAAGCGTCCAATTCAGATGCTGATCCTGGCCATGGGGACGCAGAGCGCGCTGCTCGCGCTCAAGGCCCGGCCGGACATCGGGGCGTCGCGCCTGTACCCGTTCCTGCACGGGGTGCTCATGAGCGCGACGGTGGTCGGCGCGGCCTGGATGGCGAGCGCCGTGCTCGAGACCATCGCCGCGTGGTGGCTGGAACGGGCGGGCCGCGACGCGGAAGAGCGCCTGGACCGGCAGCTCATGCCGCTCCTGCGCCGCGTCGTGCGGGCGGTGCTGGCCTTCGTGGCGGCCACGGTGATCCTGGGCGCCTACGACATCAAGATCGCCGCGCTCCTGGGCGCGGCGGGCGTGGCGTCGCTGGCGGTCGCGCTCGCGGCGCAGGATTCGCTCGCGAACATGATCGGGGGACTCACGATCATGGTGGACCGGCCGTTCCGGGTGGGGGACCGGATCGAGCTGAACGACGGCCGAATCGGGGACGTCGCGCAGATCGGCATCCGCTCCACCCGGCTGCTCACCTACGACCGGACCCTGCACATCCTCCCGAACGCCGAGCTGATGAAGCAGCCCATCACCAACCATTCGTTCCCCGATCGGACGTTCACGATCCGGCAGACGATCGGAGTCGCCTACGGCTCGGACGTGCCGAAGGCGAAGGCCCTGATGCTCGCGGCCGCGGTGGACGACCGGAGCGTGCTGAAGTCCCCGCCTCCGGCCGCGTATCTCATCGGGTTCGGGGAATCCTCCCTCGACGTGCATCTGGTGTACACCATCGCGAGCTACGCGGAGCGCCTCGACGTCCTCGATCGCGTCAATCTCGAGATCAACCGGCGGCTGGCCGAGGGGGGAATCGACATTCCCTTCCCCACGCGCACCGTACACCTTCGGCGCGAGGGTTCGCCGTAGCCCCGATGGTCCGGCTCGCCGCGATCGCCTGGCTGGCGCTGTGCGCGATCCCGGCGCGCGGCGCGGTGATCCTCCCGGTCGCGGGCACCGGCGCGAGCGTGTACAACGGGGACGGCATCGCGGCGACCGCCGCGGCCCTGGGCCGGCCGGAGGGGGTCGGGGTGGATCGTGCGGGCAACGTCTACGTCGCCGATACCAAGAATCACCGCATTCGCCGGATCGACGCGGTGACGGGCCTTATCGCCACGGTCGCGGGGTGCGGCAACCCTGGGATCGTGAGCGCCGAGGAGGGGATTCCCGCGCTCTCCGCGACGCTCTACAATCCCGTGTCCGTCGCAGTGGACGCGTCCGGCTCGGTGTACCTGACGGACCAGTTCAACGGCTGCATCCGCCGGGTGGGGGCGGCGACGCAGACGATCTCCACGTTCGCGGGCGGCGGGACGGCCTCGATCCCGCCCTACGGCGACGGGGGGTCGGCGACCGTCGCGACGCTGAGCTTCCCCGGGGGAATCGCCGTGGACCGCTCCGGAACCCTCTTCATCGCGGATACGGGCCACCATCTGGTGCGCAAGGTGGACCCGGTCACCCTCGTCATCACGAGCCTCGCGGGGACCGGATCCAAGGGGTACGCCGGGGACGGCGGACCCGCGACCGCGGCGCTGCTCAACAACCCGTCGCGCGTCGCGGTGGACGCCGCCGGCAACGTGTACATCACGGACCAGGCGAGCTCGGAGGGCAATCAGCGGATTCGGATGGTGAACGCCGCCACCGGCGACATCACGACGATCGCGGGGACGGGCGCGGCCGGATTCGGCGGCGACGGGGGACCCGCGGCCGCAGCCCAGCTCTCCACGCCGAACGGGATCGCCGTGACGGGGTCGGGCACCGCGTACATCGCGGACCAGCTCAACCGGCGGGTGCGGGCCACCTACCCGTCCGTGGGCACCATCCGGACCGTGGCGGGGACCGGCGCGACGGGGTACGCGGGCGACGGCGGACCGGCCGTGCTTGCGCGCCTCAACAACCCGGCGGACCTGGCGGTCTCGCCGCGGTTCTCCGGCACGGCCGACGTCATGGAAGCTTCGGCGACGGTGTACGTCGCGGACACGAACAACCACCGGATCCGCAAACTCGTTCCCGCGGCGGCGCTCGCGGCCACACTGAAGATTCCCCCGCCGCCCCAGTCCGTCGGTCAATGGATGCGCGTCATCTTCTCCGTGACCAACGCCGGCGAGCTGGCCGCGATCAATATCACGCCCACCCTCTTCGAGAGCGGCGGCGGAACGATCCTCGAGTTCGTCTCCGGGCCCCCTTTCTCGGCGCTGCTCGACTTGGCTCCCGGGGGCGCCACGGCGTTCGAGTGGACGTTCAGCGTGACCGGGACCGGCCCGCTGGGGTTCGCCGCCACGGCGACCGGAGACGAGGATGCCACGGGCGCGGCGCTGACCGTGACGGTGACGGGCGCGGCGACGGCCTATGCCGCGGCGGTCCTCGACGCCGCGTTCTCGCTGTCTTCGACGACCGGCTCCACCGGGCAGTGGATCCGGGCGATCCTCACGGTCACGAACACCGGGGGCGTGAACGCCGTCCTGGCCAGCGCGACGATCGCGATCACCAGCGGGACCGTCTATGTCGCCTTCACGAGCGGCCCCGTCCCGCCGGGTCCCCTCACGATCCTGCCTGGCACCGCGACCCAGTTCGTGTGGACGTACAGCGTCTCCGGCGTCGGCGCGATCGCCTTTTCGGCCACCGTGACGGCCCAGGATTCCGGGACCGCGCGCGCCCTGACGGCGACTGGAACCGGGACGCTGCTGACGGAGAACGCCGCCCGCCTCATCGTGGTGGCCGTCTCACTCGTCTCCTCGTCCCCGCCCGTCGGCGCGACCGTGATGGCGGAGGGGGCGGACTTCACGATCACGCTCACCGTCAGCAACACGGGCGACGCAGCCGCGGTCGGCGGCGTGGCCGACCTGTCGAATACCTCCACCACGGCGTCGACGCAACGGACCGCGGGTCCCGTGCCGCCGGGGTTTCTGACCATTCCCGGCCATGAGGCCCGGACGGTCACGTGGGATTACCACGCCTTCCGCGCGGGACTCCTGGACTTCCGCGTCGGCGTGTCGGCGACCGACGTGAACGATGCCGCGAGCCATCCTTTCACGGTGACGTCCGTGGGCGGGCTGGTGCAGGGCGCGGCCCGGCTGACGTCGTGGCTCGCCCAGTCCGCGACGCAGGTGGACATGGCGGAGCTGTTCCAGGTCACGCTGAGCGTCCAGAACACCGGCGGCGAGGAGGCCGACGCCATCGTCTGGTCGGCGCTCGACCTGCAAGGCTCCGGCGCGGCCTCGGTCGTCGTCCCGCCCTCGTCCGCGACGCTGTATCTCGCCCCCGGGCAGATCGCGCGGTGGACCTGGACGCTGCTCGCGGCTGCGCCGGGGTACGTGTCGTTCGCGGTGACCGTCACCGGCCGCGACGCGGTGACCGGTGTCGCATCGCTCCAGGCCTACGCGCAAAGCGCCGCGCCGGTGCAGCTCGGCCGCGCCGAGATGTCCGCAACGCAACTCGTCGCGTCGCCGCTCTCCCTGGGACTGAACGAGATCGTCACCGTGACGCTCACCGTGACGAACACCGGCCTCTTCGCGCTCACGGGCGTGGCACCGTCCCCGCCGGCGGTGTCGGGGGACGGCCGTGTCGTGTACGAGTCCGGCCCGGCCCCGGCGTCGGCCAACCTCTCTCCCGGAGCGCCGGTCACGTTCGTGTGGACGTACCGGGCCATCCGCGGCGGCACGGTGTCGTTCAAGGGAAGCGCGTCGGCGGGGGAGCTGACGACCGGCACGCTCTTCTCGCGGGACGTCCTGATCCAGGAGGGCGGCACCAGCCTCGACGACATGGTGATCTACCCGAACCCCTTTGGATTGCGCGCCGGGACGACCCTCAAGTTCCGGCGGATGCCCCCCGGCATCAAGGTCCGCATCTACACGATCGCGGGCGAGCTCGTGCGAGAATTGGAGGGGGGCGCGATCGGGCTGGCGGAATGGGACGGGAAGAACCGTG
>CAYHEI010000309.1:0-1031 GCA_964355385.1 uncultured bacterium
CATCCTGGTCGCGCGTCAGCCGCCGCGCGAACTGGTAGAGACGCGGGAGATGCTCACGCGTGACCTCCTCCAACTCCTTCCGCCCCGACGCCGCCGCGGGCTGGTCGGGCTTCCTCACGCGCCCGGCCCCGCGCGGCGGACGACGAGCAGACTGCAAATCCCGCCCGTGAGCCGCTCCGTACCGTCATGCGCCAACCCCTGGGAAGTGAACCACTCCCGGTACTCCCCGGGTTCCGGAAATTCCAGGATCGTGGAGGCCAGATAGTCGCGCGGCCAGCTCGCGCCCGCGGCGAGCGCCCCGAGGACGGGAAGCGCCCTCGTCACATAGAGGCGGTGCAGCGCGCGCAGGGGCGGAAAGCCCGGCCGGGTGAGTTCCAGCAGGCAGGCGAGTCCGCCGGGTTTGAGGACCCGGCGGATCTCCCGGGCCGCCTCGACCCGGATGGCCGCCAGGCTGCGCAGGACGAAGGCGGAGACGACCGCGTCGAAAGAGGCGTCGGGGAACGGCAGCACGGCCGCCGAAGCGCGGACGAACTCCACGTTGACCGCGCCGGCCGCGCGCGCCTTGCCGCGCGCTTCCTCCAGCATCTCCTCGGAGAAATCCACCCCGGTCACGCGGCCGGCGGAGCCGGCCCGGCGGGCGGCCGCGAGCGCGAGGTCGCCGGTGCCGCAACCGAGGTCCAGGACGCGCCAGCCGGGACGAACGCGCCGCACGGCGCGGCGGCGCCACCAACCATCGAGGCCGAGGCTCGCGAGGCGGTTGAACCGGTCGTACGCGGGCGCCAATCGGTTGAACATTGCCTCCACCTCAGCAGGAGGTGGCTGGATCACGTGGGCGTCGTTAGACGGGCCGAGCGAGAGCGAGGTCCGCGCGAGCCGTGGCTATGCCATGGCTCGCGGCCGGGGCGGCAATTTTCACTTTAGCGACTTCAACCAAGAGGGTTATCGATACGGCGCGAGGCGCATAACCCACCCCACGGGAGTCAGCACAATTGATCTCTCGGAAGTAGTTTCTGTCGCATTCCAGTTTCTTC
>CAYHEI010000309.1:1041-4328 GCA_964355385.1 uncultured bacterium
GGCGGGGGCGGGCCCAGGGGGGCGGCGTTAGCGGGGCCGCGCGAGCGCGCGGCCCGCGCGAGCCGGGGCTATCCCTGGCTGCGCGGCCGTGGCGGCAATGTTCACTTTCGCGACTTCAACCAAGAGGGTTCTCGATACGGCGCGAGGCGCATCACCCACACCTCGGGAGTCAGCTCGCGCACGTAGAGGTAGCCGCCGAGGACATACGCGTGATCCGCGGTCACCACGGCGGCGGAGTTGTAAACCCGGGCGGACTGCGGCGCGCCCTTCACCCCGTAGAGCGGCAGGTCGGGTCCGTTCTGCCAGCGCGTCAGCACGCCCTTGCGCGGATTGAACCAGCTCGCCTGGACCGTCGGAACGCCGAGCGCGTCGGGATCGCGGCCGCCGAACGCGTACACGAACTCGCCGTCGGACGCGCCCGCCTCTTCCGCGAGGCTGAAGCGCAGCGAGCGCGAGGCGATCTTCAGACCGCCCATGTCCTCCCACGTCTTGACGTCGCCGTCCGGGCCGGGCACGCCCTTGCGCACGAGCGAGGTGATGTGCTCGCCCTGCGAGTCCGACCACAGCCCGCCCGTGACGAAGAGGGCGCCGCCGACCGCCTGCAGCGACGTCCGCCCGACCCGGTGCGCGTAGCGGCCCGTCGCCTCCTTCCAGGACCCGAGGGAGCCGTCCGTATTCACCGCCGCGTACCGCACCAGGTCGGTGTACTCCGATCCGTTGAAGCCGCCCACGACGTAGAGGACGTCCCCGAGCACGGTCGCCGCGTGATGCTGGAGCTTGTCGGGCAGGGCCCGCTCCTCCCGCCAGTCCGTGAGCCCGCCGCCGGGCTTCACGCCGGCGGACCAGACCTTGTCGTAGAGCAGCTGCATGCCCTCACGCGACGAGCCGCCGAGCCAGTAGATCCGGCCGCGGGCGAACACCGCCGCGCCGAACGCCGCGGGGGACGGAAGCGGCACCAGCCGCTTCCACGCGCCGAGGCTTCCGTCCTTCCCCACGGCCGCCGACCAGGTGTCGCGCATGCCCAGCGCGTCCCGCCCGGTCGCGCCCCCGATCACGTAGAGGCGGTCCCCCACGGCGAGGACCTTGTGGCCCGCGAGCGGCACGGGCAACGGCCGGCCGCGCGTCCAGCCACCGGTCCAGCGCGCGGGCGCCGAGGGGGGCGTGAGATCGACCGCGGGCGCGATCCACTCGCGCGGCTGCGGGGGAAGCTTCGTCCCGGGGGGGAGCTTGACGTCTCCCGCACACGCGACCGAAGAGAGCAGGAGGGAGAGGACCAACCACGCGCGCATGAGCCCATGATACCAAACCCGCGCGTGTGGTACGCTTGGGGCTCCATGCCGCTGGACCGGCTCGAGCGCATCGTCCGCAGGCTGCGCGCGCCGAACGGGTGCCCGTGGGACCGTCGGCAGACCCACCGCTCGCTCAAGGCCTGCCTGATCGAGGAAACGTACGAGGTCCTGGACGCCCTCGAGCGGGACGACGCACGGGCGCTGCAGGAAGAGCTGGGCGATCTCCTCCTGCAAGTGGTCTTCCACGCCGAGCTGGAGCGGGAGCGCGGGCGATTCCGGCTGGAGGATG
Source organism: uncultured bacterium (assembly GCA_964355385.1). Lineage (GTDB taxonomy): Bacteria > Oederibacteriota > CAKKQC01 > CAKKQC01 > CAKKQC01 > CAYHEI01. Next base: position 2,620 of record CAYHEI010000309.1, read on the forward strand.
CGATCCGTCACGTGTCCGCGAAGCTCGTGCGGCGCCACCCGCACGTCTTCACCCGCGGCCGGAAGGTCACGGCCCGCGGCGCGCTGGCGCAGTGGGAGATCATCAAGCGCGGCGAGCAGCCCCGCCGGGCCGGCCTGGACGGCGTGCCGAAGGCGCTTCCCGCGCTCCTGCGCGCGGTGCGCGTGCAGGACAAGGCGGCCCGCCAGGGATTCGAGTGGCAGCGATTCTCCCAAGCGTTCGCGAAGTTCGACGAGGAGCTGGGCGAGTTCCGCACCGCGATCCGAAGCCGCCGCACGCGGGCGATCCGCGCCGAGCTCGGCGACGCCCTGTTCGCCCTCGCGAAGGTCGCCCGCTTCCTCAAGCTGGATCCCGAGGACGCGCTGCAAGCGGCGAGCGACCGCTTCACGCGCCGCTTCCACCGGCTCGAACGCCGCGTGGCCGCGACGGGCCAGCGGATGCACGAGGTCCCGCCCGCGGAGCTCTACCGCCTCTGGAGACGCGGACGGTAGCAGGACGGCGCGCCCGGGACGCCGCGGCGCTCCTGGGCCTCTTCCTGCCGCCGCTCGTCTTCCTCGGCCGCGCGCTCGGCCCCGCCGCCGGCCTCGCGGGCGCGGACTGGGCCAGCCTGAACTTTCCGTTCTACGACTTCGAGCGTGACGTGTTCAGGGCGGAGGGGGGGCTTCCCTTCTGGCTCCCTCACCTGTTCTGCGGCATGCCGTTCCTGGTTTCCCTGAACGCGCACGTCCTATATCCCACCGAACTGCTCTCGCTCCCGCTGGGCCTGAACGCCGCCACGTTCTTCGCGGCGGACGCGATCCTGCACCTGTGGTGGGCGGGCGCGGGCGCGTACGTCCTGTGCCGCACGGCGGGACGCGCCCCCGCCGCCGCGTTCACGGGCGGGCTGGCCTTCGAGCTCGGCCAGCACCTCTTCGGCCTGACGGCGATCGGCATCCCCTGGATCCGCGACGTCTCCTGGCTGCCGTGGACCTTCTGCTGCCTCGAACGGCTGCGTGCCGGCGGCGGGCCGACGTGGGCGCTCGCGGGCGGCGTCACGCTCGGCCTGCCCGTCCTCACGGCGGGTGTCCAGTACGCCGCCTTCCTTTGGCCGGTGTGCGCCGTGTGGTTGCTCGCCGGACATCGTCCCGACCGCCGCCGCGGAGCGGCGCGGCTCGCCGCGCTCACCGCCGCCGCGGCGTCCCTCTCCGCGGTGCTCTGGCTGCCCGCGGCCGAGTACTTCCACCACTCCGTGCGCACCTCGCCGGAACTGTTCAAGGTGCCCCTCGCCGATCAGGCGTCCTTGCCGGCCGCGGAGTGGATCACCTTCCTGGTCCCGGATTTCTTCGGAACGCACGGCGCCTACTTCGGCCCCCGCCCGTTCGCAGTCTCGTCGGACTATCCGGGACTCCTGACGCTCGCGCTGGCCGCGGCCGGCCTGTCCGCCGCCTGGCGCGCCGACCGGCGGTTCTTCTGGCTCCTGGCCGCGGGCGCCCTGCTCGCGGCGGGTCCGCGCACGCCCCCCGGCCGTCTGCTGGCCGGGCTTCCGCTCCTGGGGTCGTTCCGCGGCGCGTCCCGCTGGCTCATGCTCACCCAGCTCGGGCTGGCCTGGTTCGCCGCGCGCGGGTGGGAGCGGTTCGCGGCCGGCCGCCGGGCGGCGCTCGGCACGCTCATGGCGAACGGTAGCTTTACGGCGTTTGCTGTTGTGCGGCCCG
>CAYHEI010000310.1:0-4310 GCA_964355385.1 uncultured bacterium
CGCTCAAGGGCGACGACGCCGGCGGCGTGACGCGGGTCACCGTGTTCGAGACCGCGGGGGGCATGTTGGCCATCGCCGCCTTCCTGTGCTGGACCGCGCGGCGCGGGCTCGCGGCGTGGGGGCGGCGGGTGCTCGCGGGTCGAAGCGATCCGGAGGAGGACGCGGTGCCGCCATGGCTCGCGGCCCTCCTCATCGGCGGCGGGTTCGCGGCGATGACCGGCTGGTACGCACTCGCGGGAGCGCAGTGGTGGGCGGGCGCGCTGGCCGTGGCCGTGTTCCTGGCGATGAACCTCGTGCACGCGCGCATCGTCGCGGAAGCGGGCCTCCTCTTCCTCGGCGGCATCACGGAGCCGTTCCGCTTCGTGACCGGCCTCTTCCCGGCGTCCTGGCTCACCGGTCCCACGCTGGTCACGATGGCGCTCCAGCGCGGGATCAACACCGAGGACATGCGCAAGACCTTCATGCCGTACGTGATCAACGGGATGAAGGCCGGGGACGCCGGGGGGCTGCGGCCCCGCGCAGTCGTCGCGGTGCTCGGGCTCGCGGCGGTCTTCGGGCTCGTCTGCGGAACGTACGGGTTCATCGCCACCAGCTACAAGCTCGGCGCGGTGAACGTGGACTGGTGGGCCTCCACGCTCGCGCCCAACTACTACCTGGACGACGCGGCGAACCGGCAACGCAACCCCCCGGACTTCCACGTCATGAAGGCCGGATCGGTCGAGATTCCGGTCAACGCCGCGCATCTCGCGGTCGGCGGACTCCTCGTCGGCGGACTCCTCGTCCTGCGCGCGCTCTTCCCCTGGTGGCCCTTGCATCCCTACGGCTTCGTGCTGTGCGGCACCTGGGCGATAAGCCGGATCTGGTTCTCGCTGTTCCTGGGCTGGCTGGCCAAGACCGCGGTGATGACCTTCGGCGGCGCCCGCGCCTACCGCGCCGCGCTGCCCGCGTTCATCGGCATGGCGCTGGGCGAGTGCCTCATCGCCGTCTTCTGGATGCTGATCGGCATCCTCACCGGCGTGCCGAACGAGCAGTTCGTGCCATGAGCGAGTCCCGCCTCTCCCTCGCTGGTCTCGCGCTCCTCGCGGGCTGTGCGGTGACACCGGCCTACCACGGCCCGCCGCCGCGGGTGGCGATCCTGCCGTTCGACAACCGGACCAACGACGTCAGCGCGCCGGACTACGTCCGCGGCATCATGTGGGAGCGGCTGAAGCAGTTCGGCTGGATCGTGCCCCCGCTTGCCGACGTGGACGCGGCCCTCCGGCCGCTGGGAGTCACCCAAGGCGGCCAGCTACGCACGGTGACGCCGGAGCAGCTCACGGCGGCGACCGGCGCCGATCTCGTGCTCTACGCGACGATCGAGCAGTTCACGCACATCACCGCGGGCGTCGCGGAGAAGCGCGCCGTGAAGATCAGCGCGCGGCTCGTGGACGCGGCCGGCCGCCACCGTTGGGCGAAGACGCGAACGGCGGGCAAGAGCGATGTCACTCTCGGCGCCGCGTCGAGTCTGGGCGCCTTCGGCCGCTCCCTCGGTGTGCAGCTCCGCGACAAGCTCGTCGAGGGCGCGTTCGCGCACAAACTGGCGGCCGAAACCCGCTCCTGCGTCAACGCCCTCGTCTCGTCCCTGCCCCGTCGCGGCCTGCCCTGACTGTCCTACCGGCTGGTACGCCGGACCGCGCTGACGTAACTCTCGGTCTGGAGCGGGACGAATCCGGCCAGCCGGTCGAAGTCGGCATCGGCGTGCACCAGGACGGCGTCATGGACGAACGCGGTGTGGGCGATGAGCAGATCCATGGCCTTGATCTTGAGCGGCTTCACGGGCGGCTGCGATGCCCAACGCGCCGCCTCCAGCCAATCGACCGGCAGGCTTGTGAGTTTGGCAAGATGGCCTTGGACCGTCTCGAATTCGCCCGATTCGCCCAGGCCGCGCAGCACCTCGAAGACCACCGGCGAGCAGATGACCGCTTCGCTCCGGTCAAGCATCCCGCGCACCGTCTCTCGGATGGCGACATTGCCTTGGCGGTCCAAGGCACCGATCCACACCGAGGTGTCAATGAGTCGCAAGACGGTCACTCCCGCGATTTCATCAACCTCTCATGGGTCCAAGAAACGTGAAAGGTGCCGAGTTTCTTCGCGAACTCTCGGTTGGACTTCTCCGCGACGACCTTTCGCAGTCCTTCCTCCAACACGGCTCGCTGGGTTTTCGCCCGCGCCGCCTTCATCGCATCCTTGAGCAGTTTCTCGTCAATGTGCGTCGTGATCTTCACGTCCGCCTCCTCGGTATGGCAAGCATACCATACCGGCTCTCTCCTATCTCATCCCGATCGCGGATGAGCGACTCCGGTGGAGGCTGCGTTATCGCAGCCGCTTCTGTCGCTTCCTGTGAGTGAGCCAGACGCACCAGAAGAGCATCGGCGCGAACAGGCATGACCAGATGGGGCCAAAGAATACCCAGCGAGCCCAGGGGGCATCATCCGGAACAGATCAGCTCGCCGGAATAACCGGGACGATCATCCGCGAAGGCCTCCCAGATGCGAACGTTCGGGGGGAATTCAAGATGCATGAAGAGATACACCATGGCTGGAATGGTCAGGCTGAATGGCACCCATCCCGACACGATGACCAAGAGTCTTGGCGCAGCTCCCGCGCGCAGCCGATCAGAACATGCCACAGGTTCCACGCATCGGATCTGCAGAAGTGACGGCAACCCTGGCCGCCAAGCCTGCTTCGTGGCTGTCAGATTGTCTGCGAGACTTCAGATCAGGGGCCATCTCGCGCCGGGAACAGGGCGAGTTGTTTGAGGTTCATGACGGCGATCCCGGGCATCGTCAACGGCTTCACCGCGATGGTCTGACGTCCGGCGCGCAGCGTCAGCATCCCGAGCCGGACGGTGGTGAAGGTCGTCCAGGAGCCGGTTTCCTTCACCTCGCCGGACAGCTTGGACGCACCCGTGGACACTTCAAACGTGGCGCCTCCCGTCCGCTTGTCGCACGCGACCGTCAGCTCAACGGTATACACGCCGGCCCGCGCCACGCTCACGTCCCAGGACACCCAGTCCTTGTGGTCCGTCCAGTAGCCGATGTTGTCATGGCCTCCGCCGGATTCGTAGCGCGCCTGCGTCCCGTGGATGTCCGCATCGAAGGCGTGCAGCCGCAGGGCGCCGTCCGCGTCAGGACGGATGGCGTACCGCTCGACAACCGGAGCGCCTTCGATCGCCAGCACCACGACGGTATCGACGGAGTCGGCCGGGCGCGCGGGCACCGTGACGGTGACCCCCTCCGAACCCGCCGCGACCGCGAGCCGCTTCCCCGTCGCCGCGAGCAGCGAAGCCCCGGTGACCTTGCTCTTGAGCCCCGGGACGACGAGCATGCCGTCGGCGGGCCAGTCGAACACGTGCAGGTAGAGCTTCCCGGGCTTGGCGGTGCAGCGGCCCCAGGACAGCTTGCGAAAGGGCCCGGCGGTCGTGCCGTAGACCGACTCGCCGTTCGCCTGCATCCACGCGCCCACGGCTTGGAGCCGTTCGATGCTCTCCGCCGGGATGACGCCTTCCGCCGTCGGGCCGACGTTCAGAAGATAGTTCCCGCCCTTGCTCGCGATATCCGCGAGGTTGTGGATCAGCGTGGCCACCGGCTTCCAGTTGTGGTCATCGGCCTTGAAGCCCCACGTGTCGTTCATCGTCATGCAGGTCTCCCAGTCGCGGCCGGGGTAGCCATTCGCCGGGATCTCCTGCTCGGGCGTCTCGGTGTCGCCTCCCACCCCGCCTCCCAGCCGGTTGTTGGTGATGAGCCCCGGCTGCAACGCGAGCAACGGCGCGAAAAGCGCGGCACGCTCCGGCGTCATGTCCTTGGGGGTGTCCCACCAGAGGATCGCAAGCGGGCCGTAGCGTTCGAGCAGCTCCCGGACCTGGGGCGCGGCGACGTTCTTCAAATAGGCGTCGTAGTCGCCGTCCTGCTTCGGGTCCCAGTGCTCGCCGTACGCGGCGCCGCCCGGATGGTGCCAGTCCTGGCATTGCGAGTAATACACGCCGAACCTCAACCCGCGCTTCCGGCAGGCGTCCCCCAACTCCTTGATCGGATCCCGCTTGAACGGCGTCGCGTCGCCGATGTTGTACGGGGATGTCCTTGAGCGAAACACCGCGAACCCGTCGTGGTGCTTGGACGTGATGACGACGTACTTCATCCCGGCGGCCTGCGCGACCGCGGCCCAGGCATCGGCGTCGAACTTGACGGGATCGAACCGCTTCGCCAACGCCGCGTACTCGTCCACGGGGATCTTCGCGCTGTTCATGATCCACTCGCCGATCCCGCCGACGG
>CAYHEI010000311.1:0-4297 GCA_964355385.1 uncultured bacterium
GGGCGCTCGGCCTCCTGTGCGTCGCGCAGGCCGCGTCGTTGGGAGCGCTGGCCTGTCCTGAGCGCGGTCGAAGGACGGGCGCGTGGGCGGCGGCGTTCCTGGCGGCCACGCCCTTCCTGGCGACGCAGATGATGAAGGCCAACGTGGATCTCGGCGTGATGCTCCTGACCGGCGCGGGCGCGTGGTGGATCCTGCGCGGGGGCGGCGTGCGATCCGCCGTCGCCGCCGGGGTGTGCCTCGGCGGTTCCGCGACGATGAAACTCACGGGCGGCATCGGGGTCATCGCCGGCCTGGCCGCGGGCGCGTCCGCCGTTCCCTTGGCGCTCGCGGCGGCGGTGCCGCTCGCGCCGTGGGCCGCGAAGAGCTGGCTGCTTGCGGGCAATCCCGTCTATCCCTTTCTTCCCGGCTGGCTCGGCGGACTCGGGTGGACGCCCGCCTGCGCCGCGCGCTACCGGGAGGACATGACGGGGCCGACGAGCTTCAATCTCCAGTACCCGGGCGCGGCCGCGCGCGTCGCGGGCCCGTGGCTCATGGTGCAGCACGACCGAGGCGGGGAGGCGGCGCTGGGCCCGTTCGTGCTCTCCCTGGTGCCCGCGGTCGCGTGGCTCAGGCGCCCCGGTGCGCGCGCGCGGCTCGCGCGGTTCGTGCTCGTCTACTGGCTGCTGTGGTTCGTCTCGGCGCGCGATCCGCGATTCTTCCTGCCCGCGTGGCCCGCCGCGTGCGCGCTGGCCGCCGCGCTGCTGACGGAGCTGACCGGGCGGGCGGGAGCCGCCCTGCGCTGGGCGTGCGCGCTCGGCGTCGCCGCGACGCCCGTCATCGTGTCCGCGACGGTCTTCCGGCTGTACAACCCCGGCCCCGTGGCGTGGGGCGCGCTGACGCGGGAGGAGTACCGCGACCGGCTCATCCCGCCGCCCGGCCGGCTCGTGCCGCTGTTGCGCGTGGTGGGCGGGCTGGCGGGCCCCGCCGCGCGCGTGCTCCTGGTCGGCGACGTGAAGGCGCCCGATCTCGGCGCGGTGCCCGTGTACGCGTCCCTGTTCGACGAGCAGCACCTCGCGGCGTGGGCGCGCGCGGCTCCGTCGGCGGAACGACTCGCGGTGCGCTTCCGGCAGGCGGGGATCGGCGTCGTCTTCTTCCACGTCGGGGGCGCCGTCTTCCTGCAGGAGCGGTTCGCGTCCTTCGCGCTCCCGCCGCCGGGCGCGGCGAGCCTGGCGGACTTCTGGTCGCGCCGGCTCGAACCGCTGCGGGAATGGAACGAGGACGGGCGGCTCGCGTTCGGCGTGTATCGCCCGCGGCGCCGCCCCGGTCCGCCGCGGAAGCTACCGCTGCCCGGGAGCTGGTGAGGCTATGTCCGGAGCGTCTCTCAGATGGGACGGGTGCGGCGACCACGCGTACGCCAGCACCGAGAAGGCGGCGGCGCACGCGATGTAGAGCGCGACCAGGGCCGGGCGGCGCGATCGCGCCGTCTGCGCGATGCGGCGGAGGATGGGATAGAAGGACAGGGGCATGAGGATCCAGAGCGCTTGCGCGGCCGGCCGGCGCAACGAGAAGAGGAAGAGGAGGGTGGCGACCAGCGGCGTGATCAGCGCCAGGACGTCCAGGCGTTCCAGCAGGGAGCCGGAGCGGACCGTGCGCAGGAGCCCCCAGCGCCGGCCGTCGGCGTAGAACCGGGCCCCCTGCCAGTACAGCCAGAGGGAGCCGGCCAGCGCCGCGAGGCCCGGCAGCGCGAGCCACGCGTGGGAACGGATGAGGGCGGCGAGCACGGCGACCTCGTCGTTCGCGTACACCCGGAACGTTTCCCCGGTCGCGAACGAGAGGAAACGGACGAGGATCGCGGGCAGCTCCAGCAGGTGGCGGGGATGGAGGACGACGTTCGGCAGCAGGAAGCCGCCCGCCGCGTTCGCCGCCGGTGGCGGCGCGAGGAGATAGGGGACGAGGGTCACCGCCCCCGCCGCCGCGCCGGCCAGAAGCGGCACGGGACGCGGGACGCGCAGCGCGCGGAGCGCGAGCAGTGTGCCGGCGAGGGCGGGCAGCAGGACGAACGAGAGGTGGAGCTGCAGCGCCATCACGGGCGCGAATCCGAGCAGGAAGGCCCCCGCGCGGTCGTCCGGCCGCCGGAACAACCGGACCAGTCCGGTGAAGAAGAGCGCCGAGAAGACCGGCAGCCAGCTCGGGTTCCAGATGCTGGTGTACACGATGGTCCATGGCGCGTAGAAGAGGAAGGCGGCGAGCGCGGCCGCCGGCAGCCCCGGGAAGAGCCCGCGATACAGGCGGTAGAGCAGGACGACGGCGGCGAAGTTCCACGCGGCCGCCGCGCGGGCCGCGCCGAGCGGGGACCCGCCCGCGAGCCCGATGGGCACGCCCACGAGGAGCGGCAGCAGGCTCCCGGGGAGGCGGGTGCCGGACTGCGAGACCGAAGAGCCCGTTACGGGGAGCACGCCGGTGCGGGTGAAGTCCCGGGCCGCGGCGTAGATCTCGCGCTCGTCCTGGCTGAAGTCGGTCCAGGGCGCGAACCCGAGGCGCAGCCCCAGGGAGCCGGCCGCGAGCAGGACGACCGCGAGACGCTCGCGCCACCCTCCCCTCATGGCGCGATTGTACAATGGAACGGATGATCCGATGGGTCGTCCTCCTGGCCGTGGCCACAGCCGGCGGGGCGGTCGCGGTGGAGCCTCCAGCCCTGAGCGCAGCCGCAGGGCCGACGGTGTCGCTCGCCGTGCCCCCGTCGCCGACCCTTGCTGCGCCCGCGTCGGCCACGCTCGCCGAGGCGCCTGAGGATTCCGGCACCGTGTCCGAGGAGCTGCGCATGGGGGGCGCCCAGATCCAGGTCCGTCGGGTGTCCTACGCGACCTCGGAGCAGCGGCTCTCCTTCGTCGTCCCCGACGGGGACGCGAGCATGGTGGTCGAGCAACGCATTCGGGCGTCGGCCGTGCGCATGGGCATGCACTACAACTTCTTCAACGGGACGGTCCAGGCCTGGGTGACGTACGTGCTGCCGCTGGTGGACGAGCGGCTGAAGCTCCAGGTCTCGGCATCGGACGACATCGGGCTCGGGACCGTGTACCTGGGCCGCACCTACCTCGAGCGCGCGCAATCGATCCCGGTCGGGCTCGCGTGGATGAGCCCGCTGGGCCCCACACTGGTCAGCGTCGGCCGGACGAAATGGCGTCTCGCGGCGTTGGACAGCCCCATGGCCGCGCCCCGCCGGAATATCGACGCGCTGGATTTGAACCTGCAAGCGACGGCGCTCTTCCCGAATCTCCTGGCGCTGCGCCGGCCCGAGCTGGTCCTGTTCACCTTCCGCCACGCCTTCCGCGGTCTGGGCGGCGACGACAAGTTCGACCGGGCCGACCTGACGGTTCATTGGAGGAATCCCGGTGTGCGCGCGCGGGACGAGTGGGAGGTCCGTTTCCTGGATGGCCAGGCGTTTTCCATCAGCAAGGCCGCTTCGCTCCCGCTGCGCGAGCAGTACGTGATGGGCGGCGCGACGTCGCTGCGCGGGTACGGTTTCCGGGAGTTCCTCGGGAGCGGTATCCTGCAGCTCGGGGCCGAGTACGACTTGGGCGTGCCGCTCGTGTTCAGCCGGTCCTGGATGCCGTTCGACCTGACGGGCGGGGCGTTCCTGGCCTTCCTCGACGCCGGCCGCATCCAGGACGACTGGACGGACGCCTCGCGCCCGTTGCACTGGAGCGGCGGGCTGGGCGCGCGTATCACCGGCCGCCTGCTCAAGGGCCACCCGCTGTCGATGCGGGTGTACGAGGCGCAGGCCGCCGAACGCGGCCGCCGTCCTGTCTTCTATTTCCTCGTGGATATTCAATGAAAGGCATGTCCTTCGAACCGAAGGCCGGCGGCCATGGCACAGCCCCCGCCCCCCCCCCGCGCCCCTACCCCCGCGCCCCGGAAACGGGCAACCCCGGTGATGGCGCTGGATTACGGCACCAAGCGGATCGGCGTCGCGGTCTCGGACGAGGGGCGGCAGCTCGCCCGCCCGGTGCGGACGATCACCTCCGGAAGCGCGATGGAAGCGGCGGGGGCGCTGGCGCCGCTGATGCTGGAATACGCGCCGGGGGAGATCGTGGTCGGCCTGCCGCTGCGGCTGGGCGGGGCTCCCGGCACGCATGCGGCCGCCGCGGAACGATTCGCCGCGGCCGTCCGCAAGCGCTTCGGCGTTCCGGTGGTGATGAAGGACGAGCGACTCACGACCGTCGAGGCGCAGGAGCGGCTCCGCGCGGGCGGCGCGGGCCGGCGCAAGCGTCGCGATCTGGCCGACGCGGCGGCGGCGGCGGTGCTGTTGCAAGAGATC
>CAYHEI010000312.1:0-4295 GCA_964355385.1 uncultured bacterium
GTTCGCGCTGCCTTGGGCGGGGCTCTCCCTCGGCGGCGCGGCCGAAGTCCTGCACAGCCAGCTGGTCGAGGAGATCGAAGGGACCGCGGTGGCGGGCTCGCTCGGGGTACGCTGGGAGCTCCCCGCGCGCGGCCTGGCCTTCGGCGCGGCGGCCCAGCACTTCGGTGGACCATTGACGATGGCCTCGGCCCGGGTCCGCCTGCCCCGCACCGTGCGCGTCGGCGCCGCGTACCGGCTCACGGTGCCGGCGTTCGGCTCCTTGCAGGGGCTGGGGTCCGCCGAGCCGTTCGAGCCCGGCGCCGATCCGCACGCCTTCCTCCTGCTCGCGGAACTCGTCGAGCGTACGGTCGAGCGCGAGCTGACCTACGCGGGCGGCGTCGAATACGAGTACGCCGGGGTGCTGGCGGTGCGCGGGGGCGTGCGGCAGATCGCGCGCGGCACCGCCGCCGTGCAGCGCGTGTTCGGCGCGGGCGCGGGGGCGCGCGTGCTGGGGATACGGCTGGACTACGCGATCGAGTTCCTGCCGTTCACCGCGCTGCACCGCGTCGGCCTGACCATCGTGCGGCGGGCGGAATAGAGGGCCCGTGCAGATTTTCGACCTCACCCTCGCACTCCAGCCGGGCATGATCATGTATCCGAACAACCCCGCGTTCCGGTTCGACCCCGTGTCGCGCAAGGCGGCGGGCGCGTCGTCCAACGGCTCGCTCGTGACGATGGGCACCCACACCGGCACCCACGTGGACGCTCCGTTCCATATCGACGACGCGGGTGGCGGGGTGGAGACGCTCTCCCTCGACGCGCTGGTGGGTCCCGCGCGCGTGCTCGCGCTCGACGTGAGCCGGAATGTCGAACGGGCCGACTTGGAACCCTTGAGCCTCACCGGCGTCGAGCGGGTGCTCATCCGCACGGCCAATTCGGCCAAGTGGGCGGCCGCGAAGGCGTTCGACGAGGGCTTCGCGGGGCTGACCGGCGAGGCGGCGGCGTTTCTGGCCGCCAAGAAGCTGAAGCTCGTCGGCGTGGACTACCTCTCGGTGGACCGTTTCCGCAGCGGCACGCACCCGGCGCATCACGCGCTGATCGGCGCGGGCGTCGTGATCCTCGAAGGCAACAATCTCACCGGCGTCCCCGCCGGCGACTACGAGCTGTTCTGCGGCCCGCTCCTCATCCCGGGCTCCGACGGCGCTCCCGCGCGGGTGTTCCTCGTCCAACGCTGACGATCACTCCGCGGTGAGTGCCTCCAGATGGGCGTGGACGGAGGCGGCGAGGGCGTCGAGGTGATAGCCGCCTTCCAGCATGGACAAAACTCGACCGCGGGCGTGCCGGTTCGCGGCCTCCACCAGCCAGCGGGTGAGCGTGCCGAAGTCCTCCGTGGCCAGGTTCAGGCGCGTGAGCGGGTCGTCGCGATGGGCATCGAACCCGGCCGAGACGAGGATGACTTCCGGCCGGAAACGGTCGAGCGCGGGAAGGATCGCCTCCCGGTACGCCTTGGTGAACTCGGGGAGGCCGGCGCCCGCGGGGAGCGGGCAGTTCACGGTGGCGCCCGCGCCCTTTCCCGCGCCGTCCTCGGACGCCGCGCCGGTGCCCGGGTAGAGCGGGTACTGGTGCGTGGAGGCGTAGAGGACTGTCCCCTCCTCGTGGAAGATCTCCTGCGTGCCGTTCCCGTGGTGGGCGTCGAAGTCCACGATCGCGACGCGCGCGAGGCCGTGGCGGCGTTGCAGGTGGCGGGCGGCGATGGCGATATTATTGAAGAGGCAGAAGCCCATCGCGCGGTCGGATTCGGCGTGATGACCGGGCGGGCGGACCAGGCAGAACGCCCGGCGGGCCCGGTCCTCCGCGAGGGCGTCCGCGGCCGCGAGTCCCGCGCCCGCCCCCAGCAGCGCGGCTTCCCACGAGCCCGGCCCGGTGAACGTGTCGCGGTCCAGCGCGGCGCCCGCGCGGGAGGCTTCCTTGACGCGCGCGACGTGGCCGGGCGTGTGGCAGAGCAGGAGCGCGTCCTCGGGCGCGGGCGCGGGCTCGAGGTGATCCATGCGGGTCCAGATCTCCGAGGGCCCCAGGTCGTCCAGGATGGACTCGATGCGCTCGGGCCGCTCGAAATGCCCGGGAACGGACGGGTGCTTGAGGCACCCGGAGTGATAGACGAAGACGTCGCGCAGGGCCATCACGCGTTCAGCTTACGCGCGTCCGCGAAGCTGTAGAAGCGGTCGGCGCCGATGACGAGGTGGTCCAGGACCCGAATGCCGACCGTCTCCCCCGCGCGGACGAGCTGCGCGGTCAGCGTGGCGTCCTCCGGGCTGGGGGAGGGATCGCCGCCGGGATGATTGTGCACGAGGATCACCGCGGCGGCGTTCTCCACGATCGCCTCGCGGAAGACTTCCCGGGGGTGCACGAGCGCGAGGGTCAGGCTGCCGACAGTGACGGTGCGCACCTTGATCACGCGGTGCGCGCCGTCCACCAGGACGATCCGGAAGACCTCCCGCTTGAGGCCCCGACACAGCGGGAGGAAGTGCGCGGCCACGTCGGCCGAGGAGCGGAAGGCGGCGCGGAGCGTCGCGCGCCCGCTCAAGGCGCGGCGGCCCAGCTCGAGGGCCGCGGCGAGTGCGGCCGCCTTGGCGGCGCCGACCCCGGCGACCCCGGCGAACTCCTTGGGGAGGCGCTGCGCCAGCCCCGGCAGGGAGCCGAACCTCCGGAGGATCTCGCGTCCGACGTCCACCGCGGAACGGCCGCGGGAGCCCGTGCGCAGCAGGAGGGCGAGCAGCTCGGCGTCGGAGAGCGCGCTCGGCCCCTTGGCCGCGAGCCGCTCGCGCGGGCGCTCTTCTTCCGGCCAGCCCTTGATCCCCCCCGGATTCTTCACGGCCGGGGCCGCCAACCGCGCTTGAGCGCCGCCAGGTGCCGGTCCAGATCCTCCAGCTTCGCCCGCAGCGCGTCGTCCTTGGGGTTCGCCGCCACGCTGCGCGCCCACGCGGCGCGCGCGTCGTCCCAGCGCTCCTCGAGGATCGCGACGAAGCCCAGGAGCTTGCCGGCTTCGGCGTTCCGGGGGAAGTACCGCAGGGCGTACGTGAGCCACACCCGCGCGCGGATGAGATGCCGCCCCATCTCCGCGCGGTGCCCGGCCTTGCGCGCCTCCGTGGCCCGGAAGTACGCGAGGCTCGCGAGGGTGACCGCGGCTTCGGGGTAGTTGGGCACCAGCGCCAGGGCGCGGCGGCCGAGCGCGTCCGCCTCGTCGTAGCGCCCGAGCTGGCGCAGCGCCTTGCCCTGGTGCAACAACGCGTCGGCCCCCCACGGGTTCTCCCGTTCGTCCGCCCGAAAGGCGTCGAACGCCTCCGTGTAGTATCCCTGCGCGTAGTGGATGCTCCCCAGCAGGAAGAAGGTCCGCCAGGGCGCCCGCGTGAGGCGGAGCGACTGCCGGGCGAGGAAGGCGGCCGGCCCTTCCTGCCGGTCCTCGTGCAGGATCCGCGCTCCATTGAAGTACGACTGCGCGACGAGCAACACCGCGGGGCGCCACGCGAGCGCGAGGACGAGCGCGAGGCCGGCGGCGAGCACCGGCGCGGAGGGCCGGCGGGCGTCACCCGGCGCGGCGATCCGCGGCGATGCGACGATTCCGAAGAGCCCGGCGGCGGTGACGAGCGTGGGCAGCAGCAGGGAGGGCATGTTCCAAACCGCGTGCACCGCGATCCCGGTCGCGCCCGCGAGCGCTCCCAGCGGGAGGAGGCCGCCGCGGCGCGCGCCGCGCGCGCAGGCGGCGAGCCATGCGGCGGCTACCCAGCCGAGCAGCCCCAGCCCGATCACGCCGTGCTCGCACAGGATGAAGAGGAAGTCGTCGTGCGGGTGGTCGGCGAACGCGGGCGGCAGGTCCGCCCACGGGGCGAAGACCCGGCGGGCGGCGGGCGGGAACTCGCGGACGAAGTTCCCCAGCCCCGCGCCCGCGACCGGGTGCGCGCGCAAGAGGACCGCGGCGGCCCGCCACCAGAAGAAGCGCTGGCGAGCCGACTGCTGCTCCAGGTTCCCGGAGGACGCCCATTGGGCCGGCAGCGAGAGTCCGGTCGGGCTCAGCGCGGGAATGGAGAAGACCGCCGTCAGGGCCAGCACGGCCGCGCCCGCCCACGCCAGGCGGCGCGGCGGCGGCAGCGCGTCCCGCCACGCGACGGGTCAGTAATGTCGTCAAGCACCCCGTCGATTACAGCAGCGAGGTGTCCAGATAATGAAACGATCAGCCGTCCCGAAGGCAATTCTTCTGGGCGGAGATGAACCTTGCACCCGGAGCCGATCTGCATTGTCGGGGTCCATTCGAAACCGAG
>CAYHEI010000313.1:0-4267 GCA_964355385.1 uncultured bacterium
CGTTCTCAATCATGCGCGCGGTGGCGCGCGGGGCGCGAGGCCCTATCGCTTTCGGCGCCTGCGCCGCCGCCGCCGCGGCCGTCGCGGCCGCGCTCGCCGCGTCAGGCTCCATGGGGGGCCAGCTCGCCGCCGTGGCGGCGACCGCGTTCTGGGCCGTCACCGCCGTTCGGTCCAAGGCCCTCTCCCGCGGGCGCTGGATCGTCCTCGGTGCCGGCGCCGCGCTCCTGATCGCCGCTCTCACCCCGTTGGCCCCGTCCATCGCGGCGTCGGTGACGCGCTGGACCGGCCCCGGCGAGCGCTTCTCCTTCACGCAGCGGCTGCAGATCGCCGCCGGAGCGGGCCGGCTGCTCGCGCGCGCTCCACTGCGCGGCCACGGGACCGGCGCGCTGCCGGTTCTCTTCCCCGCCGTGCAACCACCCGCGCTCTTCCGCAGTCTCGGCGCGGCGCTGTCGGTCAACCACGCGCACGACGACTACGCCGAGACCGCCTGCGACCTCGGACTGCCCGTCCTGGGCCTGCTCCTGGCCGCCGGGCTGCTCGCCCTCCGCTCGGTCGGTGGCGGGCCCCTCGCGGACGGCCTCCGGGCGAGCCTGGTCGCGGCGGCCTGCTCCATGGGGACGAATTTCGTGCTCTACGTCCCCTCTTCGGCGTTCTTTGTCTGGACGTTCGCCGGCTTTCTCTCGCCTCCCCCCCGCGCACCGAGGCGTGCGGGGGCGCGCGCCGTGCGCGTCGCCGCGTGTCTCCTGGCGTTGGTGGTCGGCTGGGGCTCCGCCCGCCGTTTCGCCGCGCTCGCCTGGTACAACGAGGGCGCGGCCCGCCTGGACCGGGGGCAGGCCGCGCCGGCGGTCGCGCCGCTGACGCACGCCGTCTTGCTCGCCCCGCTCGAACGGCACGCCTGGCAACACCTGGGGCGCGCCCGCGAATTGCGCGGCGATCTGGCGACGGCGGTCGCGTCCTATCAAGCGGCCGAACGGCTCGGCCCCTATCATCCGATCACCGGCCTGAACGTCGGGCGAACCGCCCGCGAGCTGTGGAGGAGGACGAAGGACCGCGCCTGGTTGGACTTGGCTCTCGGCGCGCTGGAGCGCGTGGTGCGGATCAACCCGCACCAGACGGACGCCCGCGAGTCGGGTGGCGAGCTGGCCCTCGAAGCGGCCCGACCCGAGTCGGCCGCGCTGTTCCTCGGCGCCGTGCCCGAGGGGTTCCAGCCCTCCCCCGCCTGGCTCTGGTTGCGGGCGAAGTGGCAGGCCCGCCGAGGCGAAGCGGCGGAGGCCCGCGCCACCATGGGGCAGGGCGACCGGCTGGCGGCGCGCGTCGAGGCGCAGGACGCGGAAGCCGCGCTGCGCGCCGGGAAGCTCGAGGAGGCCGTCGCCCGGGCGCGCGCGGCCATCAAGCACACGCCCGGCCTGACCGCGGCCTGGGAAACCCTCGGGTACGCCCTCACGGCCCTGGGGCGGCTCCGGGAAGCGCGCGACTGCTTCGGCCGGATCGCGGCCCGCGATCCCGGCTCGCTCAACGCGCGGCTCAACGTGGCGGTCATCTCGCTGAATCTCCGCGACCTGCCCGAAGTCCGGCGGGCGCTCGCCGCGGCGGAGCGGATCGCGCCCGGGGACCCGGAGGTGTTGCTCACCCGCGCGCGGCTGCTGGCCGCGGAAGGCCGCCGCGCGGACGCGATCCGGGCGTACGAGGCGCTCCTGACCCGCGCGCCGGGGCACGCCGTGGCGGCGGCGGAGCTCGCGCGGCTGCGCGGGAAATGAAGATGCGCGCGCTTCAGCTTGGGCGCCTGACGCTCCTCACGCTGGCGGCGCTCGTGCCCGTCATGCTCGCCAAGCAGGGCCGGGATCTCAAGCTGCTCGCGGCGCTGCCGCTGACGGCGCTCGCCTTCGCCGCCGCCTGGCCGTTCATCCTCCGGGGCGGACTGCGCTTCAACCGGGGCGCCGCCACGCCGCTGATCGCCTGGATCGCCTCGCTGGCGATCGCCGCCGGACAGCCGCACTCCTCCACCGACGAATTCGTACGCCAGTCGTTCTTCATCGGGGCCTTCGCGGCGTCCGTCGCGCTGTTCCGTCCCGGGGACCTTCGCCGCCTGGGCGTGCTGTGGTGCCTTTCTTTCCTCTGGACCGGAGGATACGCCGTCGCGCAGCGGCTCGGCCTCGATCCGGTACCCGAATTCAGGGCGTTTCACTCCGCCGCGCGCGTGTTTGCGACCTTCGGCAACCCGGACTTTCTCGGCGCGCACCTCGCCTTCCTGCTGCCTCCGGCGTGCGCCCTCGCCTTCGCCGCCGGCCGACGCGAAACGCGGATCGCCGGATGGACGGTCGCGGGAGGCATCGCGCTCGTCCTCTACTGGACCGGCAGCCGCGGCGCCTGGCTCGGCGCCGCCGCCGGGTGCTCGGCGTGGTGCGTCGCGACCTTCGGGTTCGCGCGGATGCGGCGCGCGCTCCCCGCCGCGGCCCTGACCGGCATCGGCCTCGTCGCCGCGCTCTCGTTCGCCGGCGGGCTGCGCGATACGCTCGCGCGCCGGACGGACCGCTTGGACTTGTGGCGCGGCGCCGGCGCCATGATCCGGGCGCGACCGCTGGCGGGGTGGGGGCTGGGCGCCTTCCCGGCGGAGTTCCCCCCGTTCGCTCCGCCCGTTTTCGCGGAACGCATGCGCCGGGACAACACCTTCGCCGAACACCCTCATTCGGAGTACCTGCACATCGCCATCGAGGCGGGTCTCCCCGCGCTCGGCTGCTTCGCCTGGCTGATCTCCGTGATCCTGGCGCGCGGCCTCGCGCTGTCCCGGCCCGGACGTTCGCTGCCCGCCGCCGCCTTGGGCGCCCTGGCGGCGGTGCTGGTCCACGTCGCCGTGGACCGGAATTTCCGCTTGGCGTCCACCGCGGTCCCCTTCTGGCTCCTGGCCGGCGCGCTCTTCGCGGCTCCCCTCCGACCGGCGGGACGCGGGCTTCCGCGCCTGCTCCTGGCGGGCCTGTCCCTCGTCCCGGTCGCGCTCGTTGGAGCCGCCGCGTACTCGCTGCGCCCGCTGCTCTCCTCCTACCGCGTGGCCGCCGAAACGGACTTCCTCAAGGAGCGGCCCGAGCTGTCGTCCGCCGAGCTCGAGGCGCGGCGTCGCCCGGACGGCGGCGGCCCGGATTTCGGCATGCTGCTCGGGACCGCGCTCGCCAAAGAGGGCAAGTTCCCGCGGGCGGTGGACGCGTTCTCCGCGGCGGCCGCGCTCGATCCGAATCGTGCGGACGTCCTCAACAACTTGGGCAACTGCCTCTTCATGCTGTCGCGGTTCGAGGAGGCGGGCGCGGCCTATCGCCGCGTGCTGGCGCTGAACCCCGGCCACGCCGACGCCCGGTTCAATCTGGCGTACACCTACTTCCATCAGCGGCGGATCAAGGAGGCGCTGCGGGAGTGCAGCGCCCTCCTGGCCGCCGACCCGCACAACGCCAAGGCGCTGCAGCTCCGCCAGCAGCTCGCGCCGTGACCCAGCGAGCGCGAGCGAGCCGTGCGCGACCGGCGGCTGTGCCGTCGGTCGCGGCATTGCTGGCAAAGGCCCGTCCGTTCATCAATTGGCTGCCGGTGCTCGCCTGGGCCGGGCTGATCTTCTGGCTTTCGTCGCGCCCCGCGCTGCCGGCCCCGCACATCCCCTACGTGGACAAGGTCGAGCACGGCGTCTTCTACGCGGCACTCGCGTGGCTGCTGGCGCGCGCGTGGTTCCCCTCCCGCCGGCTGCGACGACGCCGTGCATCCGTCCGCTGGGGACTGGTGGTTCTCGCCTGCCTCTTCTACGGAATCTCCGACGAGGCGCACCAAGCGTTCGTCCCCGGGCGCTCGTGCGACCCCGCCGACGCGGCCGCCGACGCCGCCGGGCCGGCCCTACTGGCCGTCGTGGCGAGTAAGATGAGACTCAGACCATGACGATCGGAGTTCCCTGCGAAATCAAACAGGACGAGTACCGGGTCGGCATCGTCCCCGCGGGCGTGGACCTCCTGGCCCGGGCCGGGCACGTCGTCGTGATCGAGCGCGGGGCGGGCGTCGAGAGCGGCATCCCGGACGAAGCGTACCGCGCGGCCGGAGCGACGCTGGTCGCCACGCACGCGGAGGTCTTCGAGCGCGCCGATCTCGTCGTCAAGGTCAAGGAGCCCCTGCCCGCCGAATACGGCCTCTTCCGACCCGGGCAGGCGCTCTTCACGTACCTCCACCTCGCGGCGGACCGTCCGCTCGCGGACGCGCTGCTGAAGGCGCGGATCCTCGGGATCGCCTACGAGACCGTGGA
>CAYHEI010000314.1:0-4263 GCA_964355385.1 uncultured bacterium
GACGGATCGATCAGGCTAGCCATGATGTACTCCCGCCCGGCATACCAGAGCAGGCCGAGGCGCTCGTAGGCGACCCCCAGGTTGTTCCGCGCCAAGGCGTTGTCCGGCGCCGCCGCCACGGCGCGCTCCAGCTCGCGCCGCGCCGACGCGAGGTCCCCCGTGAGCAGATAGGCGTACCCGAGGTTGTTGTGGACCCAGCCCTGCTCGACCGGGTCCCGCTTCGCCCGCTCGTAGGCGGCGATCGCCTGCTCGTAGAGGCCCTTGCCGAAGTAGGCGAGGCCCAGCGCCCGGTGCGCGGACGCTCGGTCCGGCTCCCGGCGCGCGGCCTCCAGGGCGTTGGCCAGCGCCTGGTCGTACCGCCCGGCGCGCTCGTACAGCCGCGCGAGCAGGACGTAGGCGTCCACGCGCGCCGGCTCCAGGCTGACGGCCGCTTCGAGCTCCTCCGCGGCCTCGGCCCGCCGCCCGAGCCGGTTCAGCACGACCCCTCTCATGAAGTGCGCTTCCGCGTGGGAGGAATCGGCGGCGACGGCCCGGTCCAACTCGCCCAGCGCTTCGACGAATCGCGCCTGCTGCGACAGCTCGGCCGCGCCCGCCACGAGCCGGCCGGCCCCGGACCGGCCCAGCCACGACGCCGAAGGCAGCGCCAGCCAGGCCACGAGGCCCAGGACGAGGCCGGCGGTCAGCGCGGCCGTGAACGCGCGCCGCCGAAGCCGCCGGCCGAAGACACGCGGGGAGGAACGCTCGCGGGGCATCACGGAGTATTTCATCACACGCCCGCCGACACATTCCACCCGGAGGGCCGGGATGACGTCTGGTATAGTGTGGGACAACGATGTTGCGCAATCGCATCCTCCCCCTCATCCTGACCGGCGTCATGGGGCTCGCGCCCGCGCTGGCCGAAGCGGCGAAATCCTCCAGGCCCAAGAAGGAACCGCCCTTCTCGATCAAGGGCGAAGTCGTGGATCTCGCGCGCTACCTGCCGGACGGCAAGCTCCACGGCGCCGAGCACGCCGAGGCATCCCGCCAGGGGATCGAGGCCGGCAACCCGCCCGGGCTGCTCAGCAAGGGCGGCAAGGTCTATCTCGTGCTCGGGCGCAACCTCAAGCCCGCGAACGACCAGCTGGCCCCCTTCGCGGGGAAACAGGTCAAGATCACCGGCAAGCGCGCCACGAAAGAGGGCGTCGCGGCCGTGATCGTCGAGCAAATCGAGGAGCTGCCCCCGGCCGCGAAGCCCAAACCGAAATCCGGGAAGAGTTCCCGGAGCTAGGGCCGGGACCGCTTCCGCTTGCCGATCAGGTAGTAGTACTCGGCGAGGCCGAGAATCTCCAGGGCCAGCAGGATCGCCACGCTCCCCTGGATCGCCGCCTGGTAGTACCCGCACCCGACCGCCAGTCCCACGGCGCCCGCGGCCCACAGGCTCGCCGCCGTGGTGAGCCCGTGCACCGACGCGCCCTCCCGCATGATCGTGCCCGC
The DNA here is from genome assembly GCA_964355385.1 of uncultured bacterium. Lineage (GTDB taxonomy): Bacteria > Oederibacteriota > CAKKQC01 > CAKKQC01 > CAKKQC01 > CAYHEI01. The sequence continues at coordinate 1,474 of CAYHEI010000314.1, forward strand.
GCCCAGGAACCCCAGTCCCGCCACGACGTTCGAGGCGATGCGGGTGGGATCGGCCGCCTGGCCGGGGATGAGGGTGGCCATGCGGATGGAGATCAGCATGATGAGGGTGGAGCCGATGCCCACGAGGAGGTGCGTGCGCAGGCCGGCGGGCTTGTTGCGATAGGACCGCTCCGCACCGATCAGTCCGCACAAGACCGCGGCGAGCACGAGTCGCTGCGCGATCGTCAGGTCCACGCCGAAAGGCATCGTCCCGATGATAGCACCCGCGCACGCCGGGTATAATGCCCCCCGTGGACACCATCCTGACGACGGCATTCGCCGAATTCCGCCTGGTGAACCGCGGCAAGGTGCGGGACCTCTACGACACCGGCGAGCACCTCCTGCTCGTGGCGACCGACCGGCTTTCCGCGTTCGACGTGATCCTGCCCGATCCGATCCCCGGCAAGGGCGTCGTGCTGACGTCGCTCTCGAACTTCTGGTTCGACCGGCTCGCGGGCGTGATCCCGAACCACCTGCACGATCCGCGGCCCTGGGCGACGCATCCGGGGCACCCGGTGTACGGGAAACTCAAGGGCCGCGCGGTCCTCGTGAAGAAGGCCGAGGTCGTGCCCCTCGAAGCGGTGGTGCGCGGGTACCTCGCGGGCTCCGGCTGGAGCGAGTACCGGACCTCCGGAACGGTGTGCGGCATCCGGCTGCCGGCCGGCCTGCAGGAGTCGTCCCGCCTGCCCGAGCCGATCTTCACCCCGGCCACGAAGGCGCCGCAGGGCGAGCACGACGAGAACGTGAGCTTCGAGGAGGCGGCGCGGCGGGTGGGGACGGATCTCGCGGGCCGGCTCCGGGACGCGGCGCTCGCCCTGTACCGGGAGGCGGCGGCCTACGCCCTCGGGCGCGGCATCATCATCGCGGACACCAAGTTCGAGTTCGGGCTGCTCGACGGGAAGCTCATCGTGATCGACGAAGCGCTGACGCCCGATTCGTCGCGGTTCTGGCCGGCCGACGCGTACGCGCCGGGCCGGGCGCAGGCGAGCTACGACAAGCAGTTCGTCCGGGACTGGCTGCTGGACGCGAAGTGGGACAAACAACCTCCCGCCCCCCAGCTCCCTCCGGACATCATCGCGAAGACGAGCGCGAAGTACCGCGAGGCGCTCGCCCGTCTCGCGCCGGGGCACGAGGCCCTGGCCTGGCTCCCACCCGACCCGGCAGGCTGACAGCGTGAAGGTCCGGCCGCCCTCCCCCGCGCGGCCGGCGGAACGCAGCGCCGCGCGCGGCGCGGCGGTGCTGTGGGCGGCCGCCACCGCGGCGTGGCTGCTGATCGCGCATGCGCCCCCCTGGAAGGACCTCGTCCGCTTTCGGCCTTCCGCGCTCGCGGAGGTCTTGCGGGGGCCGGTGGAGATCTCCCTGGACCGTCTCATGCGCCTCGGTGCCGCGCTCGGAACGTTCGGATGCGCGGTGCTCGGCGCCTGGGCCGCCGGCCTGGCGCTGATTCGTTTCACGGGCCGGGACGCGCCGCGGCCGAGCGCGTTCCGGATCGCGCTCGCCGGCGCGGTCGGGCTCGGCCTGGCCGGAACGAGCGCCCTCGGCTTGGCGTTGGCGGGCGTGCTCTTCCCCTCCGTCCTCGCCACCCTCGTCCTGCTCGCGTGCGGCGCGGGAGCGCGGTCGCTCGTGGCGGACTGCCGGCCGGCATGGGCGGAGCTCCGGGGGTCCCTGCGGGACTCGGGTCTCGCGCGCGGGCTGGCGGCTCTTTGCCTCCTCGTGCTCGCGCTGGAGATTCCCGCGGTCCTCGCGCCGGACATCGACCCCCTGAACGACAGCCTCGTCTACCACCTCCCGATCGCCGCGCGAACCGCCCGCCTCCATCGCCTGCTTCCCATGCCCGGCAACTTCATGTTCTCGTACCCGGCGCTCGTCGAGATGCTTCGGGCGGGCCTCTTCGTCCTCCAAGGCGAGGAGGCCGCCCGGATGATCAACTGGTTCACAACCGCGGCGGCCGGCGCGACGCTGGCGAGCCTCGATCCGGCGGGGTTGGGCGGCGCCTGCGGCTGGCTCGCCGCGCTGCTGTTCGTCTCGAGCGGCGAGGCGGTCTTCTTCGTCCCCATCAGCAAGGTCGATCCGTTCCTCGCCTACCTCGGCGTCTGCACCGCCGGGTGCGCGTATCACTGGGCGCGGCGGCGTGGAGCAGCGTGGGCCCTCCTCGCGGGTCTGCTGGCCGGGTGGCAAGCCGCCACGAAATACACGGCCGGCCTGCTGGTCGCCCCGTTCCTGCTGTCGTTTCTGTGGTCGCGTCCGTTCGGCCGCGTGAGATTCCGGGCGATTCTCCTCCTCGCCGGAGGAGCGGCGCCGCTCCTGCCGTGGTTCGCCAGGAACTTCCTTGACACCGGAAACCCGCTGCATCCGTTCGCCGGGAGCCTCTTCGGGGGGCTCGCCCTCGCGCCGGACATCTCCCGCCTGGTGATGCAAGCCTCCGGCGCCCTGTGGGGGCAGGACGCCTACGCCGGCTGGCGTGGCGTCCTCGCCGCGCCGGCCACCCTCTGCCTGATCCGGGGCTTCGGCATCGCGTGGCTGGCCGGTTGGCCGCTGGCGCTGGTGTACCTGCCGTCCGGCGGCCCGCTGCGGGGGTGGCTCGCCGCCTGCACGACCGCGTTCGCGATCTGGGCCCTGACGTTCCCGACGTCCCACTACCTCTTTCCCGTGCTCGCCGCGGGGATGCTGCCCGCGGCCGCCGCCGTGCTGGCCGCGGCGCGCCCGCCCCGAGGCGCCGCCCAACCCGCCCGCCCCCCCCACCAGGTCCGC
>CAYHEI010000315.1:0-4254 GCA_964355385.1 uncultured bacterium
ACGTGTGCTCTTCCGATCTCTCCCCGCCCAGCCGGGTGTCCAGTCCTTTCGGCAGCGACCGGACGTACCCCGCGGCCTGCGCCGCCTCGAGCACGCGCCACAGATCGGCCTCCGGGGCCGCCGGGCGGCCGTACGCCACGTTCGCGCGGATCGGGTCGCTGAACAGGCCCGGCTCTTGCGGCACGACCCCGATGTGCCTGCGCAGCTCCCGCGGCGCGATGTCGGCCGTCGGCGTGCCGTCGATCAGGATCGAGCCCGCCTGCGGGCGGTAGAAATCCTGCAGGAGGTTCACCAGCGTCGTCTTGCCGCACCCCGTGTGCCCGACCAGCGCGATGCTCTTCCCCGCGGGGATCGCGAAGGTCACGTCGGAGACCACCGGCCGGCCCTGCTCGTATTCAAACGAGACGTGCTCGAACCGGACCTCCCCGCGCAGCCGCCCCACCGTGCGGCGTCCCTCGGTCTGGCGGGCTTCCTCCACCTCGTGGAGGATCTTCAGTATTCTTTCCGAGGACACGACCGACTGCTGCCAGGTGTTGACGAGGTTGAACACCGTCTGGACCGGCGTCAGGATGTACCCGATCAGACCGCTGAGGCTCAACAACTCCCCGAGCTTCAGTTCGCCGTTCACGACCAGCAGGCACCCGAGGGCGAATGCAGAGTGGCGGCTGACGTCGGCGGTCAGCCCTCCCAGCACGTTCATCCGGGTCCCGTACATCGTCATCCGGTACCACTGGTCCGCGGCCGCGTGACCGAACGCGTGATGCTTGAGCGCCTCGCTGCGCTCCCGCGTGAACGCCTGGATCACCGCCATCCCCTTCAGCTTCTCCCCCCAGTTGCCCCAGAGGCGGTCCTCGCTGCGGCGCCAGGAGCGGGCCGCCTTGTGCACGAGCGGCATGAAGCGGCGGAAGAGCCACGCGTAGACCGGCAGGAAGGCCAGGACGACGAACGCGAGGTCGGCGTTCCACACGAGCAGGATCACGAGGCTCACCACACCCATGCCGATCTGCAGCACGGCATTCACCAGCTCGCCCCCCACCAGCGAGAGCAGCTGGCGCGTGTCGTTGGTGACGCGGTTCACGATCTCCCCGCTCAGCGTCTTGTCGAAGAACCGGATAGTCAGCCGGTGCAGCTTCTCGTACACCGCCACGCGGAGATCGGCCACCACGCTCTCGATGATCCGCACCGTACCCTGAATGCCGATGAAGTAGAGAACGTGCTGGCCGAGCGCATAGAGCCCGTAGAGCCCCACGAACAGCCAGATCGGCGGCATCGCGCGCGCCGGCAGGATCGTGTCGAAGTAGACCTTCACCGCGAGCGGCGTGAGAATGCCCGTGAGGAAGTACGCGCCGTAGATGAGGAACCACGCCAGGATCTGCCGGCGATACGGCACGAAGAACGGCCAGAAAGCGCGTAGGAAGTTGGCGTCGGGCCGGGGCTCGTCGGTCATCGTCAGGGTGTTCAATCGTATCATCCGGATTCCTCCGGACCCAGCCTTGTAGATTGTAGAATGGAACGCACGGCTCATGGAAGTGCAAGAGACCAGTCTCCTCCTCAAGGAACGGGTCAAGCTGCTCGCGTACGACGACCTCCGGCTCGGTCGGCCCGTCGTGGTGGATCTCGTGCTCGCGCCCGACGCTGCCTCGCTGGACGAGCTGGCCGCGCGCGTCAATCTCCGCGACCTCGTGGAGCTGGTTCGACAAGCCCACGAGAAGCTTCCGCGCGCGGTGGATGTGGCCGACGCGGAGCTGTCGCTGGAGCAGGAACAGTCTCCCGTCTCGGAGACGCTGGTGTTCGACCTGCCGCCGGACCTGGTCAGAAAGCGATTCGTCTTTCCCGCATCCTTCGACCGGGCGATCGAACGCGCGCTCGCCGAGCACGGGACCGCCACGACGCTGAAGTCCCTTCTCTTCGGAACGGGGAAGGGCGATCCGCTCGCGCGGCTGGGCCTGCTGGGGCGGGCGGCCGCCGAGGAGCGCGTCGGCAACGCCGACCTCCCCTTCTACTACGCGACCCTCCTCCTGATCATGCGCGCCCTCGCGGAACAGCTCCCGCGCCATCTCATTGCGGAGGGGAAGATCAAGGCGGCGTACGACGAGGTCCGCGGACAGTTACGGATCTGGACCGCCGGCCACCTGGCCCGGGTCAAACACCCCGTCCTCGTCGAACGGCTGCTCAACAACCCGCTCGCGCCGTACGCCCTCAACCGCCTGAGCCGGGTCATTCCGGTCGAGGAAGCGACGGACAAGCACCTGCCCTATCCCAATCTCTACGGGATGACGCCGGAACTCGCGCGGGCCCTCGACGAGCACTTCGAGGGCAGCCCCGCCCGCCTCGGGGAGGACGGGGACGCGCACGCGGCGCTCCGCGCGAAGGTCCTGCACGCGGCGGACCTCCTCGACGCGACGGGCACCTTCCTCGACGCGGAAGACCGGACGCGACGGCGTCTCGGACTCCTGGCCGCGATCCTCGGCCTCGCCGTGGCCGCCGCCATGACCTGGACGCGCTTACCGCCGACCGAGTGGCTCGACGCCGGGAATCCGCTCGCCGCGCAAGCTGTCGCGACGCTGGCGGCGGTCGCCGTCGCGGGCGCCGGCACCGCCGCCATGCTCGCGCTGGCCGGAAGGGCGGCCCTGCGGGGCCGCCGCGGTCTCCGGCCGGCCTGGGGCCAGTACGTGCGGTTGCGCCGGACGCTCCGCCGCTCGCACCCCCTGCGCTTCGCGTTCGCCCGGGCGCTCGCGCGCGAGCGCCTCGGCCAGCTGGTCGCGGCGGCGCAGCCCGCCCAGGCGAATGCCTCCCTGGCGGACGTCGCGTTGCTGCTCCCGCGTTGGGGGCGGGCGGGAGCGAAGCTCCAGCGGTGGTTGCGCCGGGCCGAAGGGGCCCGCAGCTTCCCGCGACGCGACTGGACGCACGACCTGCCCCGTCTGTTACGCGGGTACCTCAAGTTGAAGAACGACCAGCTCAACTACCGGAAGCTCACCCGCATCGCGTTCCCCGCGCAAGACCTCACCTCCCTGTACGAACCCGATCAGCTGCGCGAGAAGTGGCGCCAGAGCGCCTGCGTCTGCTTCGACGACGGCTTTGCGACGCTGATCAGCGGGGCGGCCCACAAGGCGGCGGTGTACTTCATCGATGTGGCCGGCTCCACCGAGCTGTCGACGACCCACGCGCTCGGCAACGCCCTGGAGCACTACACCCGGCTGCTGCCGCTCGCCAACGAGGCCGGCGGAACGCCGCTGTGGCGCAAGGAGGTCGGGGTCGGACGCTACTACTCCTATCCCGTGCACGACGGCCTGCGCCGCGCGGGCCTGACCGCCCAGGCGTGCCGGCATCCCAAAGTGGGGATGCAGGTCGGCATCGGGCTCTCCGTCAGCGAGATCTACACCGACGTGACGACGGGGGATTTTCTGAACGAAGCCGCGAACCGCGCGGCGCGCCTCAACGCCCGAGACGAGATCGTCGGGGCCTACATCGCCGCGCGCTACGTACGGAGGCCTTTCGGAGTCTACGTGAAGTACGGGCGCCTCCACAACGCGGGCATCGCGCTCGACGACAAGGCCCTGCACGCCCTCGGCGTGTCCGGCTGGGAAGCCGTGGAGCTGGTGCCACCGCTGGAGTGGCGCTTCCCGGTCATCGCCGAAGACGGCGGGGCGGGGAGCGTCGCCCTCTTCGCGGAGCGGCTCCAGCCCGCGGTGGCCGCCGTCCGACTCGCCGGACTGGGGGATGCGCAAGGCTTCGGACGCGTGCGCGAGAGGCTGGACCGAACTCTCGTGTTCGAAATCTTCTGCCACGCCGGGGGGATCGGGCAGCGATATCACACCCCGCTGGACGGGCGGTCGCTCGGCGACGTGCTGCGCGCCGCGGGCGTGGAGCACGCCGTCTTCGCCGCGCGCGACGTGGAGCGCGAAGCCGCGGTCACCCACCTGCCCGTGGTGCTGCCGGACGGTCAAACGCTCAGCGTCGTCGTGAAATACGAGAAGGCGCTGCTGAAGGGCCTGGGCGCGACGGCGATCGCGGAGGTGAACGTTCCGGTGGGGACTCCCGGCGATGCCGAGAGCCCGCTCGGACGGTTCCTGGCCGGGCTCTGAGGGGGATCACACCGCCCAGCGGGCGGCGACCTCGTCCAGATCCAGTTCCACGAGGCTCTCCAAGACGAGCCAGGCACCCGTCGGCGGCTCGAGCCGAGTCAGCGCATTGACCACGGCGACGCACCGGATCCCGGCCGCGGCCGCCGCGCTCACGCCGCGCGGGGAATCC
>CAYHEI010000316.1:0-477 GCA_964355385.1 uncultured bacterium
CGTCTGATCCACCCTAGTGAGGTTGCCCGCCGCATCCTGCGCCGAGACCGTCAGGACATGGGGGCCCGCCGCGGTCACCGCACCTCCCGACGTGAAGGCCGCTCCATCCAGCGTGGCGATCGCCACCGGGCCGTGCGCATCCGTGGCGGCGAACGCAACCGTCGCGGGGGGGACGTACGAGACACCCGCGGCGAACGGCGCACCGTTGACCGTGATCGCGATCGCCGGTGGAGTGCGATCCACAGTGAAGGTGCGCGCCAGCGTCACGGGGCTTCCACCCTTCACCCCGCTCAGCTCCACGTGGTACTCGCCTTCCTGGTCCGCCGTGAACGCCGCGTCGGGCTGGAACGACGCGGCGAGGAAGATGCTCCTCGGACGGAAGATCGTCGAGGTGAAGTACATGGACGCAAAGACGTCCTCGGCGCTCGGATGGGCGCGGCGGTCTCTCCTGCTCTGCCTCGACGACGGCACGATCAT
>CAYHEI010000316.1:487-4251 GCA_964355385.1 uncultured bacterium
CGGGGGCCCTCCTCCCCCGCCGGGTGGGGGTCACCCCCGGGGGCGACAACCGTACCGTCGCGGAAGAGGGACGCGGACGGCCGGACGGCCCCCCGGACGTGCGTCTCCACCGCCACGGACACGCCGGTAAAGTAGGCCCCCTCCGCCAGCGCCTCGCCGTCCGCAAGAATGTCCAGGCGGGGCGTCAGGTCCTCCGGCCGCACGGTCACGGTTCCGGGCGCGCTCCGGTTCCCGACCGCGTCCACGGCGACGACGTCGTATACAATCTGGGCGAAGGCGGTCCCGGCGGCGCCCGCGTCGGTGAAGGCATTCCCGGCCAGCGGCTCCGCGCCGGACACGAGCGTCTGCGCCCCGCCATCGACGGTCCGGTAGACGAGGTAGACCACGGGCGTCTCGTCGGTGCTCGGCACCCACGACAACACCACGTCGCCCGTCGAGGCGTCGACGACGACGTTCGGAACGGTCGGCGGCGTGCCGTCCACCACGAATCGGGCCTGCTTGACGGACTCCTTGTTGAGCACGTGATCCCTGCTGAAGTACTTCACGGTGACGGGGCCGTCCACAGTCCCCACCGGGAAGGGCGAGCCATACCCGGTTTCCGCGCCGTCGCCAACCTCGTATCGCCGCTCCTTGACGCCCGAACCCGCTGTGCCAGGAGCCGCCTCCGGATCGGTGGCGTCCAACGACAGCCGTGTGGCCGGGCTCACGCGGGTCACGTCTCCCTCGGCATGCCACGGCCCGCTCGCGACACGCAATACCGTGACGGGCGGCGCGGCGTCGGTCACCAGCGGGAACTCCCGCACGGCGCTCAGGTTGCCGACCACGTCGGTCGCCCTGGCGGCCAGGACGTGCGCCCCCGGCTCCAGGAAGGATACCGGAATGGTGTATAGACTGAAAACGCCGTCGTCCTTGCGCACGTCCAGGTGACCCACACCCACCCCAACGTCGGACGCCGTCACGCCGTACGAGGCGGATGGCGCACCATACACGACGACGCCCGTCGTGACCGTGGGACCGAACACGCTGAGGTCGCCAACCGCCGGTGGCGCGAGGTCGAGGGTGACGCGGTACGTCATCGGAACGCCAGCCTGGCCGAGGCGGTCCACGCCCTGGTGGACGATCGTGTGGGCGCCCCCGGCGATGAACGCGATGGGCGTGTCGGCGTAGAAGGTGGAGCGGGGGAGCGCACCGTCGAGGCCGCACAGCAGACGGGCGACCCCCGAGGCCGCGACCGCGGGCCCGTCCGTGCCGCCAACGGAGAACGTGACCCCCCCGCCCGCGTACGTGACACCGTTCAGCACGACCACGGCTCCCGACGGCATCACGGACGTGACCGGCGGCGTCCCGTCCGCCGCCACCACGAAGGTGGTCGCGGCGAGGAGTCCGACGCGATCCGCCGCCTGAGCCACGATCACATGCTCCCCCTCCGCGCCAGCGGGAACGGGGCCGTACACCGTGGGAACGGCCACGCCGGAGCCCTCCACGCCGGGTTCCGCTGGATCGGTCGCGGTCACCCACACGGTCGCCGTGGGCTTCACGAACAGGCGGCCGGCATCGGGTACGCCTTGAGGAACGGAGACCAGCGTCAGGCGCGGCGCTCGCGCATCGGCGCCCAGGACCGCTCTCGTTTCGAGCTCCCGCGCTTCCTCGGACCCTGGATTCCAGATGCCGCGGAATCCGAGCGTGTGCCGCCCGGCGGGCAGGGCTCCGAGCGGCACTCCAGCGCCCGGCGGGGACACCACCTCCTCCCCCTCGTCCAGCCGGTACGCGACCGCGGGCGTCGCCCCCGGTGCGGCATCAAGCCGCAGCGTTGAAGGCGCGGTGGCGGAGGCCGCCTGCACAAAGATCGTCCCGCCGGAGTCGGCACGCGCCCCGATCACGGTCAGCACCACGCTCGGGATCTCCCCCGGCGGAACCACCGTAACCGCGAACGTCCGCGGCGCCTCGGCGTTGTCCACCTTGAACTACGACATGCCATCCGCCTCCTCCCCCCTGGAAGGCAATGGTCTGAACGGTACCGCTTTCGACAGCCGGTATGGGGGTCCCCTCCGACTGGAGATAGTCCACCCCCTTATGAAAAGAACTCCCGACAGTCACGTGACGCGGACCGTACGGGCAGCTGATTGAGGCCGTAGGGAAGGAGCTGGGCAGGCCCTCCGCGACCGAAGCCGCCGCCAAACAAGCAGCGGTGACGACCACCCGGCGACGGGTGGCGCGAGGCCTTCGCGGACCGATCAGGGGAACCGGACCTCGTGGAGCACCTTTCCCCCATGACCCACGACCTTCTGTGTTCCGTGCTCGTCCTCCGAATGCCAGCACAGCTGGCCGGGAGGACACACGAACTCATGCCGCTGGCGATTCACGATGTCGAAGAACACGCAGCCGGCTTCAGACACACCTTGCTTCGCCGCCTGCTTCCTCTCGAACTCGAACGCGCCTAGCCGTCCTGATCGGGAAATGTGGAGGCTGTCGACGGACCTATACGATCCCAATTCCATCTCAACATTACCTGCGCCGTTTCGCAGCCTGACTACCCTCGGGCCGGCCTTCGGATCTCTTGACCAACCTTCTACTAGAAGTACGTGATCACCGTTGGGCGTGACTCTTACCTCGGTTGAATCCCCGACTTGGTTGGAAAGGGACCATCGCACCTTCCCTTCGCTATCAATGAATTCCAATTCCGAGCCGCAGTCGGGTCCCTCATACTCATCGATGTACGGACACCACGCGGCAACGAAGGCGGCAAACTTCCCGCTGGCCGCGATTTCCGCCGACACACCGTAAAACATGGCGCGATTCCAATTCACCGGACTGAAGCCCGGGAGCAGAAGGTCGGAGCGCTCCGTCACCGCCTCCAGGACAGTGCTACCCGCGAGAATGCGTCTCAGCACGTGCCCGTCGGACTGTATGAACTCGATCAGCTGGACTCTGTCCGTCGCACGATGAGCCCCGAGCTTGATCCGACCTTTCGGCACCATGGCTGGAACAGCAGCAGATCCTCCTTCGCTCGACGTCGTCGAGACGCGTGGACTCGATCCTTGAGCGACAGCCTCTCCCATGGAAGCTAGACAAAGAGCATATGCAAACGCGACACGTCGTGCGATCACGCTCGTGTACGGCAATTGCCGAGATCGCCTGTCAACCCTCAACATGCTTCACCTCCAACGTACGTTTCTTGGTCGTCGCTCAGCCCTCGTTGATGTTCGTCGCCAACGTTCGTGGGTGGGGCCCACCGCCCAGCGGGCGGCATGTCACCCCGCACGAGGGAGGGCGTGCCCGCCACGCCGGAGGTCTGGATCACGTCCTCCCCCCAGTACATCCGGTGCTCGCCGTCGCCCGAGCCGGTGTAGCACTGGATCATCAGCTCGCGGATCGGTCCGGTCCAGTACACGTACTGGATCAACTCATCGTGGGCGTCGGTGAGCACAAGTGGGGTGGAGGCGTGGATGGAGTAATGGACATGGTGACCGGCGCCGCCTTCGTCCGTGTGCGCTTCCCGCCCTGACCAGACCGGGGAAGGCGCGGTGACCCACGACCAGTTGCCCAACAAGGACGCCCCCGCTGGGAGCTGGGGGGAATCGTCCAGATACGCCCCTGGGTCGTCCGGCACGAAGCTCCCGGAGGCCGAGATCACGCTGGTGGTGAGGGAGTCCACCACGATCCGCATCGCGGGAAGGTCGTTCCCCGACTTCAAGGTCAGCTGATAGGTCCTCACCGTCGTATTCCCCGCCCCGTCTGTGGCCGTTAGGCGGAGGGTGTAACTC
>CAYHEI010000317.1:0-4231 GCA_964355385.1 uncultured bacterium
GCGCCCTGGGCGGGCGGCAGGGGGCCGCCCCGCGGGTCGTTCAGCACGACGCGGGCCCCCCGGGGGCGCGCTGGGCGGCGCGCACCGCCCGCGCGGGCTCCCTTCGCCAGAGCGAGCGCGAGCTGGGCCGGATCGACGGCCCCGTCGCTCGGCAGGATGGACGCGCCGACAATGCCGTCCAGCGACATGAGCGGGAAGTACGCGAGGGCTTCCTTCGGGGTCAGCAGATTCATCTCCAATCCGAACGACCGCGCCATCGTCGCGGCGCGCTTGAGCTCCAGCATCCGGTCGGGGGAGGACGCGATGCGCAGACCGCCGGACGCCTTCCACCCGGTGGGCTGCCCGGTCTCGGCCTCCAGCCGCGCGTAGAGCGCCACACTGGCTTGCAAGAGCCGGGTCACGTTGCGCGAGGAACGCAGCTGTCCGACGAGCCCCGCCGCGTGCCAGGTTGAACCACCCGTGAGCGAGCTCTGTTCCAGCAGCAGGACGTCCCGGCAGCCTTCCCTGGCGAGGTGATACGCGATGGAGCAACCGACGATCCCGCCCCCCACGATCACGACCTGCGCTCGTTCCGTCATGCCTTCACCCCGACACCCGCCCCTCGACCTGGCTCGGGGCTGGCCCTGAGCTCGTCGAAGGGCCCGCCGCCTTGAGCGCCGCGGTCAGCGCCGGCACCGCCACGAAGAGGTCCGCCACGATCCCATAATCGCATTTCGAGAAGATGGGGGCATGCCGGTCGTTGTTGATCGCCACGATCACCTTCGAGGTCTTCATCCCCGCGAAGTGCTGCACCGACCCTGAGAGGCCGCACGCGATGTACAGGTCCGGGCTGACCGTCTTGCCGGTCTGGCCGACCTGCATCTCGTACGGCGCGAGCCCCGCGTCCACCGCCGCCCGGGAGGCGCCGACCGCAGCACCGAGGACCGCGGCGCACTCGTACAGGATCCGGTAGTTCTCGCGCGGCCCCATGGGCCGCCCCCCCGAGATCACGACTCGCGCCTCGGTCAGGTCGGGGACCCGGCCGGCCTCCAGCCGGCCTTCCCGGCGGACGGTTCCCGTGAGCCGCACCCGGCCGTCGGGGGCGACCGGTCCCGCGCAGATGGCCGTCTCCACGGGACCGGCGGCCGGCGCGGGCGGGACCGCGTTGGGCCGCACGCCAATGACCGTCGGCCGGGCGGACAGCCGGAGATCGGCCCAGACCTTGCCGGAGAACAGCGGCGCGCGGGCGATCCCCGCCGCGACGTCGACCCGCACGGCCTCCATCACCAGGGGGGCGTCGAGCGCGGCGGCCGCGCGCGGGAGCACGTCCCGCCCCAGCGGTGTCGTCAGCCCGAGCAGGACGTCGAGGCCCTCCGACTGGACCGCCGCGGCGAGAAAGGCCGCGAGCCGGGCGGGCGGCCACGCGCCGGGCGCAACGGCGGACGGCAGGACGACGAGCCTCCCGCCGCCGTGGGCCGCCAGGAAGGCCTCGCACCCGGCCGCGGAGTCCTCCGTGGCCAGCCCGACGATCCGGTGCCCGCCGCCGCCCCGCGCGGCCGCCAGAGCGCCCGCGAGCAGCGGCTTGGGCGAGCCCTCCGCCGCCTCGAGGAAGACCCCGATGGTCGCCATCAGAGCACCTTCGCCTCTTCGCGCAGGAGTCGGACCAGCTCGGCCACCGCGCGGGCCGGGTCTCCTTCGAGAATGCGCGCCGGCGGCTTAGGAGTCGGCAGATCGAGCCCCACCACGTCCGCCGCGACGTCCGCGGCGACACCGGCCAGCGCCGCCGCCGCGAACGTCTTCACGGGCTTCCGCTTGGCGCTCATGATGTCGGGCAGCTTCGGGTACCGCGGCTGGTTCAACCCGCGCGTGGCGCCGAGCACGCAGGGCAGCGCCAGCGCGAGCGTCTCGACGTCGCCGCCCCCGGCGTCGCGCTGCACGGTCGCGCCGTCAGGGCCCGGCTCGAACTTCACGACTCCGTTCACCACCGGCCAGTCGAGGTGGGCGGCGATCCGGTACGGGATCTGCCAGCCCTCCGCGTCGATGGACCGCATCCCGGTCAGCACGAGATCGGGCAGCCCGTCCTCGCGCAGCGCCGCCGCGAGCGCCCGGGCGACGAACCGCGGGTCGGGAAGCGGCGCCGCGCAGGTGACGTGGATCGCGCGGTCCGCGCCCAGCGCCAGCCCCGCGCGCAGAACCGCCACGGCGGCGGCCGGCCCGAGCGACACGAGCACCACTTCGCCGCCGACGCGCTCCCGCGCGCGCAGGGCCTCCTCGACGGCGTACTCGTCGTACGGGTTCATAATGAACGCGACCGACCGGTCGATGTCGGCGGGCCCCGCCAGCCTGATCGCCGCCGCGGTGTCCGGAACGTGCTTCACGCACGCGACGATCTTCATTCCCGCCGCCCGGTCACGGTCGGTACCGCCCCCAGCGCTTGCCCGCCTCGTACATCGCGGCGAAATGGGCCAGGGGCGTGCCCGGCGCGACGTTGTTCCCATCCATGAGGATGAACCGGCCGCCGCGCATGGCCCCCCCCTCGCACGCGTTCTTGACCGCCGCCTCGAGCAGCGCCGGGGGCCCGGAGCGCAGCAGCATCGGCGCGATGTTGCCGATCAGCTCGACGGCGGGGCCCAGCTCCGCCCGCGCCTGCCCCAAGTCGGTGGGGTAGCCCAGCTCGAACGACCGGATGTCCAGCTCCGCCGCGATCAGGGGCAGCAGGTGCTGCACCTTCCCGCAGAGGTGCATCGCGTGCGGCCGGTGCGGGGCGAACGCGTCCAGGAGCCGCCGGTGATGCGGCAGGACGTGGTCCCGGTACTGGCGCGCCGAGAGCAGCGAGATCGAGTCGTCCGCGAACCACGCGAGCCCCTGCGACCCGGTTTCCGCGTTCGCGGCCGAGACGCGCGCGATGATGCCGTCCGTGATCCAGGCCAGGAGATCGTGGAAGTACTTCTCGTCCTCCATAAGATCGCCACACAGCTCCGTCGCCCCGCGGAGATTGCAGGCGACGGTGACCGGGCCGTCGGTCCCCGAGGGCAGCCCAGGCTTCGCGACGGGCCGGCCGAGGAAGTCCTCCTTCTTGCGCATGGCGTCGAGCGCCTCCCGGTGCTCCATGACGCGGCCCATGAGGTTCCCCCGCAGCGGATCAGGAAGGGGAGTTTCGTAGAGCCGCTCCTTGCGCTCCGCGAACATCGGCTTGGTGTCGGGCACGTCGTCCTCCGGAAACCAGATCTCGCAGCCGAACCAGCCCGCCTCGTAGATGTTCCAGAGGCAGACGTCCATGGACCACTGCTCCGGCAGGCCCATCTCCTCGTCCTGCGGCACCTCGAACCGCGCCCAGCGCTGGTACTCGAGCAACAACTCCCAGTTCACTCGGGGGTCGTCGAGCACCCGCCGGGCGGTCCACCGCCCCCGGTTGAACGCGGGATCGAGCAGGAGCATGCGCGCGTTGATGGCGAAGCGGACCGGCACCCGCTCCGGCGCACCCCGGGCGTAGGCCGCCTTGATCCGCCGGACCTCCTCGTTGTGCCGCACGAGCTCATCGTCGGTCATTCCCATGGGTCCCGCCCGCCATCATAGAGGATGACCGGCCTGATGGTGGCGCGCTCCGCGACCGTGGTATGTTTCGCCCGTGCGACGGCTCTCGTTCCTCGACCGGTACCTGGCCCTCTGGATCTTCCTCGCCATGGCGGTGGGCGTCGGAGCCGGCCGGCTGTTTCCGGCCTTCGTCCCCTTCATCAACCGGTTCAACGTCGGGACCACCTCGGTGCCGATCGCCGTCGGCCTCATCCTGATGATGTACCCGCCGCTCGCCAAGGTGCGCTACGAGGAGCTGGGCTCCGTCTTCCGCGACACCAAGATCCTGGGGCTCTCGCTCGTCCAGAACTGGATCATCGGCCCGCTGCTGATGTTCGGTCTGGCGGGGGTCTTCCTGCACGACAAGCCGGAGTACATGGTCGGCCTGATCATGATCGGGCTCGCGCGCTGCATCGCCATGGTTATCGTCTGGAACGACCTGGCCAAGGGAGACGCCGAGTACTGCGCGGGACTGGTGGCCTTCAACTCGGTCTTTCAGATGCTCTTCTTCCCGGCGTACGCCTGGGTGTTCATCACCATCCTGCCGACGTGGTTCGGCCTCCCCGGCGCGCTGATCAACATCACGATCGGCGAGATCGCCCGAAGCGTCTTCATCTATCTCGGAATCCCGTTCGCGGCCGGGCTGATCACGCGGTTCACGCTGATCAGGCTGAAGAGC
>CAYHEI010000318.1:0-4228 GCA_964355385.1 uncultured bacterium
AGGCGGTGTGGGGCGGCGCGCTCCACCGCCGCGGCGAGCGCGGCCGCCGCGCCGTCGTCCGTCCGGGCGTCGAGCGCGACCCGCACCCGGGTCGCGTCGAGCGCCAGCTTGCCCCGGCCGCTCCACATCCCGTCCGCGGTCCGCGCCGCGAACGTTCCGGTGTTGCGGGCGAACGACGCGGTTCCTTCCAACGCCGGCACGCCGCGTCCGGCGGGGGACCACGACCAGGCGAGCGCGGCGGCGCGGTCCGCGGGCTTCCACGTTCCGGTCACGGCCAGCGTCCCGGCGGACAGCTCCGTCTCCACGCCGTCCAGGCGCACCAGCCGGCCGTGGTCGCTCGCCGTGCCGCGCCCGCGCACCCGGCGGACGGCGAGCTCCCCGGCGCGGACGTCTCTCAGATCGGCGTCCACGGCGACCACGGGGTCGGCGGCGGGACCGTCCAGCGCGATCCGGCACGGGCCCCGGCCCGCCGCGTCCGGCCGCCATTCCGCCAGATCGGCGGCGGGCGAGGCGAGGACCAGGTGCAGGACCGGCGCGCGGACCCCCTCGACCGAGCCCGCCGCCTCCCAGGCGGCGCGCGGGGTCGCGAACGCGAGCCGCGCGGCACGAACCGTCGTGCCCGCGCAAACCACTTGCCCCGTGACGCCGTGCAGCGGCACCGGCAGCGCCGCGGCGCGGACGGCCAGCCGGTCGGCGGTCACGGTGCCGTTCGCGGCCACGAGCGTCCAGCCGTCCTCGGCCCTGAGCCCGGCCGAAGGTCCCGTCCCGGAGGTCAGGCTCAACTCGAGCGCGGCGGAGAGGGTTCCCTCGTCGAACGCGACCGCCCGGGTCACCGCCGCCAGCCAGGGGGTCCAGGGGGCGGGCGCGACCCGGATCGCGCCGAGCGTCACGCGCAAGAAGTCGGGCGCGAACGTGCCGCGCGCCCGGAGCGCGGCGCGGGGCGAGCCCGGCGGCGTGCAGGCGAACGAGAACGCGAGGGGTGTGGCCGAGAGCGCCGACAGCTCCGCGTCGATGTCGCCGAGCGTCATCTCCGCGGGCGTGGCCGAAGGCCGCCGGAGCACGAGGCGGCCCCCGCTGACTTTCACCGCGGCCGGGGGCAGGGGGAACGGCGGCGATCCTCCGGGGGAACCGGCCGGGCCCAGCGTCATCCAGGCCGTGGGCCGCACGAGGCCCACGCGGCGCAGCGCCTTCAGCGGATCGAGCCGGGAGGTGAGCAGGGCGCGCAGGGAGAAGGTCAGCCGGAGCTCGGGGATCACCGCCGAGGCGGGATCCGCGCGCGAGCCGATCTCCACCCCGTACAGGACGATCGTCCGCAGCCCGGAGAGATCCAGCGTCGCGAACCGGGTGCGGGGCCGGACCTCGGCGACGGCGCGGGAGACCGCGAAGCGCAGCGAGGCGAGGACGAGCGGCTTCCACCACCAGACGTACGCGGAGAGCGCGAGGACCGCGACCGCCGCCAGGACGGCGGCGGCCCGCCCCCGCCGCCGAGTCACCGTTTCGGGGGAGCGGGCGGGGGAACCGGCGCCGGCGCGGCCCCGGTCTCGATCGCGCGCAGGTGGCCCAGCGCGGCCTGGATCTCGGGGCTCTTCGGGTCGAGGGCGGCGGCGCGCTCGAGGGCGCGCCGGGCGTCGGGGATCCGCGCGGCGGCCGCGTAGCCCCGGCCCAGCGCGAGCCAGGCGTTCGGTTCGTTCACGGCGCTGCGCGCCGCGTCCTCCAGGCTCCGGATCCCGCCGGCCGAGTCGCCGAACGGCGTGACGGTCAGCGTGCCCAGGTTCATCGCCGCGAGGAAGTTCGCGGGGTTGCGCTTGAGCGCCGCCGCGTAGAGGTCGCGGGCCTTGCCCCACCGGCGCGCGGTCCGGGCCTGTTCGGCATCCAGGATTTCTCTTTGCAGGATTCCCATCCTGCCCCGCCGGGAGGGGTCATGGCGCTCGTTGAGGCGGGTCGCGAGGGAGAACCAGAGGAACGCCTCGGCGTTCTTGGGCAGGCGGTTCGCGAGCGGCGCGAGGTCGAACGGTGCGACGCTGTCCAGGGCCCGGATCGCCAACGGGAGGATCTCGGGGGTGTCCGCCGGCAGGGCCGTGTCGGAGGGCGGCTTCACGCCCGGCTTCACCGCCGCCATTGCCCCCACTTCCGCGATGTGCGCGAGACCGTAGGCGAGGTCCTCGTTCAGGAAGCCCAGGGCCAGCGCCTCCTTCAGGAGGCGGCCCGCGTCCTTCCCGAGCTCGGGGTCCGCGGCCATGGCGTTGAAGCACATCGCGCCGTAGTCGTAGTGGTACTGGGCGTTCGCGGCGTCGAGGTCGAGCGCGTTCTGGTAGTGGATCGCCGCCTCGCGGGGCTGCGCGGGGCGGACCAGACGCGAGAAGTAGTCGGCGCGCTTGTACTCGAGCGTGCCGATGAAGAGGCGCGTCGAGAACATCGTCACGAGCAGCACGGTGATCGCCCCCGCGACGGTCACGAGCCGGGGGTAGCCGCTCCGCGCCGGAGCTTCGATTGATTGACTGGCTTCAACCGGAATAGGAGATCGTGTTGCGGAGGGGCGGACGGCGTACGAGGCCAGGAGGCCCGCCATGATCCAGAACGTGCCCGCGGAGGAGACGATGTGGAACGGGAAGTTGGGCATCGCGTACACCAGCACGACGAGCACGCCGCCCATGAGCCCGGTGAGGTGCGCGAGGTCGTCCGGCGCGAGCGTCCGCCACTCGCGGCACCGGAGCAGGCCCACCCGGATCAGCGCCGCCATGAGCCAGAAGAACATGCCGAGGCCCAGGACGCCCGTCTCGCACAGCATCTGGGCGTGATCGTTGTGCGTCCGGTTCTCCTGGGTGAAGGAGGAACCGAGCGCTTCGAACGTCAGGTTGTGCTTGAGCCGGACCTGTTGCTCGAGCGCGGGGTACCAGGACTTGTAGGCATTGAGGCCGACGCCCAGCAGCGGCTCCCGCCGCCACATTTCGGCGGCCATGCGGAGCTTGACGAGCCGCTCGTTGATGGCGGAGCTCTTGGTCCCGCTCGCGTGGAGCGCCCAGGAGGCGAGGATGAGGACCGCGACGCCGCCCGCGAGCAGCCACCCGGTGGCGCGCACGGCCCGGCGCTCGGGGACGCGGCCCGTGACGTAGCCGAGGAGCGGCGTCATGAAGAGCCCCGCGACGAAGAGCGCGAAGAAAGCGCCCCAGACCGCCGTGAGGAAGAGCGTGATCAGCAAGAGCACGGTGAGCACGCCGCCCCACCAGCGCGCGCGCCCGCGGGCGAGCAGGGCCGTCGTCGCGGCCAGCGGGATGAACTGCAGCAGGTACGGGGCGAAGAAGTCCGGGTTGCCGTAGATGCCCAGGATGCGCGGCAGCACGAGCAGGAGCTTGTTGTTCTCGACCTGAAGCTGGCCGGCGGTCAGGCCCGCGAGGAGGTTCAGGAAATCGGGTCCGCCCGACCGCACCCAGATGTTGTAGGGTTGGGGGGGGTCCCAGGGGCGCAGCGGGTCCAGGTGGTAGAACTGCAGGATCCCGAGGACGCAGGCGGTCAGCGCCATCACGCCGCAGCCCTTGACGACGCCGTCCCGCACCTTGCCGGGCGCGAGCAGGATGGCGTACACCGCGCCCGTCATGAGCGTGACGGCCATGCTCGCGGCGACCTGCTCGTTCGACCAGAGCGTCCAGGTGCTGTGCTTCCAGCCCAAGAAGCCCGCCGCGCACGCCAGCGTCGCGGCGGCCCAGTAGTGGGGGCTGCGGAGCACGACCCCGCTGTCCACCTCCGCGCACTCCGCGAGCGTGAGGAAGACGAGCAGGTAGCAGGAGATCTTCAAGAATTCCTTGAAGCTTTCGGCGGCGTTCAGGCTCACGAAGGGCAGCGAGGCCAGGAACATCGCGCCCGCGAACCCGAGGCAGGGCCCGAGGATCCCCGCCGGCAGCCGGGGCCGGCGGGTGGCCAGCAGCAGCGTCACCGCCGAGCCGGAGCTGAGCACCAGGCCCATTCGGAGCAGGTCGTCGTTGTCCCGGGCCATGCGGAAGAACATCCCCCCGACCCCGGCGAGGAAGAGGAAGACGTTGAAGATCTGGAGCCGGAGATCCGGAGGGGGCAGCGAGGTGTCGCTCGCCAAAGCGGGTCCCCGCCGAACCGGCGCGGGTATCTTCATGGCCGGCGACCGCGTACGAGCAGCGCGGGTCCGCCCCTGGTCCCATGCAAGACGAACAACCGTCCGTCGCCCATCACGGGTACGAACAGCCTGCCTGCGCCTGCG
>CAYHEI010000319.1:0-4226 GCA_964355385.1 uncultured bacterium
TTGGAGCAGCACTTCGAGATCGTAGAGAAACGGATCGTCGGGCGTCCAGCGGCGGGGGCTCGGGACGTCGATCGTGAACTCGAGGCCCGCGGAGCCGCGCGCGCGCGCCAGCTCCCGCCCCTCCGCGCGCACCACGGCTTCCACGATGCCGCCCTCCGTCGTCTTCACGGCCAGCGCCACCTCGCCGCGCGGGAGGTCGGGGATGACGCGCAGCTGCTCGATGTTCGATTCCGGCACCGGCTCCAGCCAGACGGTTTGCCAGATCCCGGTCACGGGCGTGTAGAAGATGCCCTCGGGCGCGCGGACCTGCTTGCCGCGCGGCTGCGGCCCCCCGTCGGCCGGGTCCCGGACCGCGACCGTCACCTCCTGCTCCCCCGCCGGGCGCAGCGCGTCCGTGACGTCGAAGGTGAAGCGGTCGTACCCGCCGCGGTGCGTTCCCGCCTCGCGGCCGTTGACCCGGACCTCCGCCTCCCAGTCCACGGCGTCGAAGTGCAGCAGGACGCGCTTCCCCGCCCAGGCCGGGGGCACCGTGAAGCGCCGCCGGTACCACAACCGCTCCCCCGCGCCCACCCGGCGCGCGACGCCCGAGAGCGCCGATTCGACCGGGAACGGCACCAGGATGTTCCCGGCCCAGGCCGCGGGGAGGAGGTCCGCCGCGGGCGCGAGCGCGAAGTCCCAGAGCCCGTTGAGATTCAGCCACTCCGGCCGCGCCATCGTGGGCCGCGGATATTCCGGGTGGACGTTCGCCGGAGACACGTCCGCCGCCCATCTCGTCATCATCGGTTCAACCTCCGCGAACCAGGCCCGGACCGACGGCTGAGCCGCCGGTCCCGCGCGCCTCGCTTCCGCTCGGCGCGGTCACGCGCCCGGCGTCGGCGTGAAGGTCGTCGTGAGCTTCTGCGTGCGGCCGGTCGCGGCGGCGCGGTACCCCGCCTCGAAGATGTCCACCACATGCCGCGCGTGCTCCGCGGTCACCACGGAGGGAACGCCCTCGCGGACCCAGCGTGCGAGCTGCATGATGTCCTCGAAGATGTGCTGCTCCTCCATCGCGGCGTGCTTTGTGCCCCGCACGTGCTCCGTGAGCGTGATGCCGGTCCCGTCCTTGTCCTCCTTGCGGTGCGGATACTCGATCGG
Organism: uncultured bacterium; assembly: GCA_964355385.1. Lineage (GTDB taxonomy): Bacteria > Oederibacteriota > CAKKQC01 > CAKKQC01 > CAKKQC01 > CAYHEI01. Next base: position 1,135 of record CAYHEI010000319.1, read on the forward strand.
CTTGCCGTTCAACTTGGTCTGCTCGATCGATCCCTTCGTGCCGTAGTAGGTGGGAAAATCCAGGCTCGGCACCAGCCAGCCGCTCGCGGCGCCGTACACGAACGCGAAGGCGCCGCCGCCGAAGTCCAGGAGCAGCCCCGTATTGTCGTCCGCGTCGCACGCGATGGCCTTCCCCGCGAACGCGCGCGTCCGGTGGATCTGCCCCGAGAGCGCCGTCACCCGCCTCGCGGGGCCCAGGACCCCGGTGAGCGACGCGAGGCCGTACACCGTGATGTCGTACAGCGGCCCGCCGCCCGGCTTCCGGAAATACCAGGCGGGATTGACGTTCGAGAGGACGTCCTTCCCCTGCCGCACGCCCTCCTCCTCGTGATAGCGCTCGAACGCCCCGCCGATCGCCGCCCACACGAGCTTCCCGATCGCGCCCTCGCGGTAGAGCTTGCGGATCCGCCGGTTCTGGGGGCGCAGCATCTGGCTCGGCGCGGCGACCAATTTCACCCGGCGCCGCTTGGCCTCCGCGATGATCGCGTCGGCCTCCTTGACGGTGGTGGTCATGGTCTTGTTGAAGTGGACGTGCTTCCCGGCCTTCACCGCCTGCAGCCCCTGGGCGGCGTGCAGGCCGATCGGCGAGCACAGCGTGACCAGGTCGATGTCGGCGGACTTGAGCATCGCGGCGTAATCCTCGAAATGCTCCGGCACGCCGAATTTCTCCGCCGCGGCCTTCGCCCGGCCGGGAACGGGATCGCACACCGCCCCGAGCACCACTTTGGTCCCGACGTCGCCCACGGAAAAGTGCGAGAGCGGCGCGCGCTGGGCGATGGACCCCGCTCCGACGACTCCGAGTCTCAACGGCTTGGGCATGCGACCCTCCTTGTCATGCGGCGGTTACTTCGGCCCCCCATCATGGCGCGTTTTTGACGCCGGCACAAACCGGATGCGATCGAGGTTGAACCCCGCGTGAAGCGCGTCAAGGCGCAGCACGTGCGGCCCCGCGGGGAGCCGGAGGCCGGGGAGCCGCGCGTCCGCCCACCGGTCCCACCCGCCCGTCCGCGGCGCGCGGACCGGCCCGGCGAGCGGGCGTCCGTCCAGCGCGAGGGAGAACGCGCCGTCGCCCTCCGGCGAGGCCACGCGGGCGGCGAGGTCGTACGTCCCCGCGCGCGGGACCTCCACGCGCCAGGTCAACCACTCTCCCGCCGTGATCCAGCCGATCCCGAAGCCGCCCTCGTCCGTGGCTTGCACGTCCACGCCCTCGTCCTTCCGGGACGCATCGCCCTGATTCTTCGCCTCGCTGTCGTGATAGCCGGTCGCCTCCCCGGGCAGGAACTCCTCGGCCTCGACGACGAACGACCCCGCGGGCGGTTGCGCGCGCGCGGACGCGACGCCGTCCCGCAGCGCGCGGACCGTCTCCGCGTCTTCCCGGCACCGCGCGAGCTTGAGCGCCGCCGCGAACGCCACCAAACCCGCCGGCGTCCGGGTCCACTCGGCGGGCGGCTCGAACGCCTCCACGCAGCCGCCGCCGGCGCGTTTCCAGGGCCAGAAGCACCAGCCGATGCCGTGGGCCTCCATCAGGCGGATGCACGCGCCGTACCACGCGTGGGAGTTCTCCCCCGTTTCACCGAGCCACACCGGGGCGCGCGTGCGCTCCCGCAGCTCGAGGAATCCCCGGACCGAGCGCGGCGTCGTGTCGTTCCAGTACTTGTGGAACTGCCAGCAGAGGTTCCCGTCCGGCCCTTCGGCGGCGCTCAGGGCCGCTCCGGTTCGGCCAGGCGCGGGCGGCAGGAACATCGAGAAGTCCGTCGCGTACCAGTTGCCCTCGACCATGATGAGGTGACGGGGATCGACCGCGCGCACCGCCGCGATCATCCGGCGCGTGACCTCCGCGACGGCGGCGCCCCCGCCCTCCTCGTTCGGCACCGCGGGCTCGTTCAGGAGGTCGTACGCGGCCACGATCGTCCGGTCCCGGTACCGCGCGGCGATGCGGCTCCAAAGCGCCGCCATCTCATCGCGATAGCGCGTCACCGAGTCGCCCGCGAACAGTCCGCGCTTCAATTCGGTGTCGGTGATCCCGCCGCCATTCTGCCCGCCCGGCGCGCTGTGCATGTCCAGGACCGCGTAGAGCCCCTCGCGCTCGCACCAGTCGAGCGCCCGGTCGAGGAGCGCCCAGCCCTCGCCCGGCGCCATATCGAAGTGGGCCTCGTCCGCGAGGATCCGGGCGTTGAACGGGATGCGCACAACGTTCCAGTCCAGCCGGCGGATGCGCTTGAGGTCGGCCCGCGTCACGTAGTGTTCGCGGTACGCCCGGAAGAACGCGTACGCCGCGTCCTTCCCATGACGTTCCACCAGCTCCCGCTTCATGCGCGACTCGGTCAAGTCCTTGCCCGGGAACTTGATCAGGTACGACTCCCACAGCAGCCAGCCGCCCAGGTTCACGCCGCGCAGGAGGAGTTCCTTCCCCTCCCCGTCCACGATCCGCGTGCCCGACGCGTGCACGAATCCCGCCGGGGACGCCGCGGAAGGCGCCGAGACGACGAACGCCAGGACCGCCGGAGCGAGCCATCCGCCGAGCATCATCTTTTCGCCATCGTACCCCGGATCGCCCGGAGCCGCGAGCCCCTAGAACGTCGCGGTCAGGCTGAAGGACTGTGGAAGGGTGTCGCCACGGCCGGCGGCCTGGACGCCGTAGTCCACGCCCAGCCGGGAGAAGCGCACGCCCAGACCGGCCGTCCAGCGGATTCCCGCGTCCGTTTCCACGCGGACGCCGCTCCGGAAGGAGAGGGCCCGCATCCACGTGACTTCCAGGCCGGCCAGCCACGCGGGGACGCGCGTGGCCACGGGCACTGCCACATCCGCCGTCGCCAGGAAGCGGGTGTCGCCGGGCGCCTCGTCGCCGAACACCTCTCCGGCGGACGCACCGAACGCCGCGCCGGCCTGGACGCGGGTGGGCGGCGCCAGGGCGTCGTCGAGCAGGGCGAAGCGCGCGCCGGCGTCCCGCACGAACGCCCCGCACTTGAGATGGCGGCCCACGCGCGCCTGCGCGCCCAGGTCCACCGCGACCGCGGTGGCGGCGAACCGGTCGAGGAGCCTGATCCGCGTGC
>CAYHEI010000320.1:0-4217 GCA_964355385.1 uncultured bacterium
GGTGGTGGAATGGCAGACACGCTAGCCTCAGGAGCTAGTGGGCGTAAGCTCGTGGAGGTTCGAATCCTCTCCTCCGCATGAACTCATTCCTGCTGCCGCGGATCCCGTCCCGGCGGGCGTACGGTCGGATGTTCGCGAAGCCGCGACTGTGGGCGCCCGCGGTGCGGGAGGTGTTGGGGCGGCACGGCTTGCGCGCGGGGCGCCTCGGGGCGACGTTCCCCGGGACGTGTGCCGTGTTCGCGGTCGGACCGGACCTGATCGTCAAGTTCTTCCCGCCGTGGGTGGCGCGCGTTTGGAGCGCGGAAGGCGCGGTGCTAGACGCGCTGCGCGGACGGCTGCCGGTGCCCCGGATCGTCGCGCACGGGTCGCTGCGCGACCGGGTCGAGTGGCGGTACCTCATCCTGCGGCCGGTCGGGGGCCGTCCCGTGCGGGAGGTCTGGCCGCGGATGAGCGTCCCGGAGCGGCACGCGGTCGCGGCTGCGGCGGGGCGGTTTCTGAACGCGTTGCATCGCGTTCCCCCCCCGCGCTCTCTCCGCGGGCGGAGGGGAGTCCTTCTCCACGCGGACTTGAACGAGGACCATGTGATCGTCCGGCGGCGACATGGGCGCTGGCGCTTCGCTGGGGTGATCGATTTCGCCGATGCGCGGACGGGCGATCCGCTGGGCGAGTGGATGCCGGTCTGGCTCGGCTTGTTGCGTCACGATCCAGGGTTGCTGCGGTCGTTCCTGCGCGGCTACGCGCCCCGGCTGCAGATCACGCGCCGGTGGCGCGCGCGGGCGGCGGCGGCGGTGATGGCTCACATGTACGGGTTGCGGACGGTGCGCGATCTGCTGCGCCGCGACGGCTTGCGGCTTCGCGGGCTCGGCCGGGCGAGCCTCCGCGATTGGCTCTGGCCGCCCGCGCTGGAGGCTATTTCGATCGGCGGCGGGCGGCGGCGAGGCCGATGAAGAAGCCGGCGACGCCGGCGAGGAAGGCGCGATCCCCGGAGTCGGCGGGACGGGGGGTGCGCGCCTTGACCGGCGCGGGGGCGACGGAAGGTTCGGGGGCGCGCTCGGCGGAAGGAATCGGAATCGGCGCCAGGTCCGTCCCGGCGATCTCCTTGACGTTCCCCGCCTCGTCCACCCACAGGCCCAGCACCTGCACGCCGCCGGACCAGTCCCGCACGAGCTCCAGCGCTTCGTTGAACTGCGCGCGGCGGGTGTCGGGATCGGCGTCGTTCGCCGCGCAGCCGTCGTGGGCCGCGAGGGCGACGAGACCGGAGGCGTGCGTCTCGATCGAGAAGGCGAGGTTGCGCCGCACGTAGGCGACGCCGCGCAGCCCCGCGATCTCGGTCAGCGCCTGCTCCGGCCCGGGCACGGTGACGAGATCCACGTAGTCGAAGCCGTACCGGCGGCGCAGGTGGTCCACGACGGGACGCTGGACGCGGCCGTCGAGGCAGGTGATGGCGGTGGCGAAGCGCTGCGAACCCATGATGCCTTCCGGCTGCCTTCATCGTATCATTCGCGGTTGCCGGGGGCGGGCGGGGGGAGTAAGATTCGGACCACGTAGCGCGACGGGTGAAGGACACGCGATCCCTGCGGCGCCGCCCCGGCGGGCGGCCGGTCAGCCGGCGGCGCTTCTTGTCCGGAGCCGCGGCGACGGGGGCCGCGCTCGTCCTCTCGCCGCTGGCGCGGACCCGCCGAGCATGGGCGGCCGCCACGGGCGCGGCGAGCGATCTCAAGGTCGGATTGGTCGGGTGCGGGAGCCAGGGGCGCACGCTCCTGGTGGCGGGGTTGCGCATTCCGGGCATCCGGTTCGCGGCGGTGTGCGACATCTGGCCGTACCACCAAAAGTACGCGGCGAACATCCTGAAGGAGTACGGGCAGGAGACGGCCGTGTTCGCGGACTTCCGCGAGTTCCTCGCGGGGGCGAAGGACCTGGACGCCGTCTTGATCGCGACGCCCGACTGGGTGCACGCCGAGCAGTCCATCGCCTGCCTCAAGGCCGGCCGGCACGTCTACTGCGAGAAGGAGATGGCGACGACGGTCGCGGACGCCCGCGCGATGGTCGCGGCGTCCCGGGCGGTGGGGAAGCTGCTGCAGATCGGGCACCAGCGCCGCAGCAATCCCCGGTACCGCCACGCGGACGCCTTCGTGAACCGGGAACACCTGCTCGGCCGGGTGACCCACGCGTACGGCCAGTGGAACCGCGCGCGGGCGCTGGAGCAGGGCTGGCCCAAGGCGCACGTGCTCGACGCGGACACGCTCAAGCGGTACGGCTACGACTCCATGGAGCGCTTCCGCAACTGGCGGTGGTACAAGAAGTTTTCCTCGGGGCCGATCGCGGATCTGGGCTCGCACCAGGTGGACATCTTCACCTGGTTTCTCCGCGCGAATCCGGAGGCGGTGCTGGCGACGGGAGGCGGGGGGTACTATCCGGGCCGCGAGTGGCCGGACCACGTGATGGCGATCTACGAGTACAAGACGGCCGCGGGACCGGTCCGGGCGTTTTACCAGGTGCTCAACACGACGAGCCACGGCGGGTACTACGAGGCCTTCATGGGCGACGCCGGGTCGCTCGAAATCTCGGAGGACCCCAAGGTCGGACACTTCTTCCGCGAGACCGTGGCGGAGAAGGCGGCGTGGGAGGACGATGCCGAGCGCGTGCTCACGATGGGGAAGGAGGCGATCGAGCTGAAGGTGGGCGAGACGCGCAAGGCGGACGGGCGGGTCGCGGAGAACGCCTTCCAGCTCGAGGAGGACGCGAAGAAGCCGGTCCACCAGCCGCATCTGGAGAATTTCTTCGCCGCGATTCGGGGGCGCGGGACGCTCAGCAGTCCCGCCGCCGAGGCGTTCGCGACCACGGTGGCGATCCTCAAGACGAACGAGGCGGTCGCGGCCGGATGCCGGGTTCCGATCGCGCCCCGGGACTTCATCGCGTGAGAGCTCGCGCGTGTCTGGGGGTCGTCGCGCTGGCGCTCGCGGCCGGGGTCGGCCGGGCCGGAGAGAAGGCGGAACGGCTTGCGCCCCTGCCGCTGAGCCTGCCCAAGCCGGTCTTCGTGGGCACCCCCAAGCACGTTCCCCCCGGCACGACGGTGGACCTCGCGCCGCGCGGCAAGCGGCCCCTGCCGCTCGTGCCGCCGGGCACGGTGAATCTCGCGCGGGGGCGGCCGGTGCTCGCGAGCGTGCGGGACCCCGTCATCGGCGAGCTCGCGCAGGTGACCGACGGCGACCGGGAGGCCGCCGACGGCTCGTACGTCGAGCTGGGCCGCGGGCCGCAGTGGATTCGGATCGATCTCGGCCGGCCGTGCGAAGTCTTCGCGATCCTGCTCTGGCACTATCACGGCGATCCGCGCGTGTATCACGACGTGGTGGTGCAGACGGGGGCCGATCCCGACTTCCTGCGCGACGCGCGGCTCGTCTTCAACAACGACTCCGACAACTCGTGCGGGCAGGGCGCGGGGAAGGACCGCGAGTATTTCGAGACGTTCGAAGGTAAGCTCTTGGACCTCAAGGGCGCCAAGGCGCGCTTCGTGCGCTGCTGGAGCCGGGGCAGCACGGCGGACGAGATGACTCGCTACACCGAGGTGGAGGTCTATGGCCGCCCGCTCCCGTAACGTGCCGTGGGTGGCCGGGGCCGTCGTCCTGGTCGCGCTGGGGTTCCGCCTCTTTCGCCTCGGCGACCGGCCGATGCACGGCGACGAGGCGGTGCAGGCGGTCAAGGCGTGGGAGCTGCACGCGACCGGGCGGCTCGCGTACGATCCCGCCGGGTTCCACGGCCTGACGCTCGCGTGGCTCGTGCAGCCCGTGTTCGGGCTGGCGAGGGCGCGCACCTTCGCGGGGACCGACGAGTGGATGTACCGGCTGCCGCCCGCGCTGGCGGGGGCGGCGCTGGCGGCGCTCCCCTGGGCCTTCGCCGGGATCGAGCCCGGTGTTGCCGTCGTCGCGGGGCTGCTCGCGGCCGTGTCCCCCGCGCTGGTGTACTACAGCCGCGACGCCATCCAGGAGATGGTGTTCGTTTTCCTGGCCGGCCTGGCGCTGGCCGCGGGCTGGCGAGTCGCGCGCACGGGGGCGCGCGGCTGGCTCGTCGCGGCGGGAGCGGCGGCGGGCGCGCTGATCGCGACGAAGGAGACCGCCTGGCTCGCGCTCGCGGCGGCCGGCGCGGCCCTGGCGATCGTCACGCCCCGGCGGCGTCCCCCCCCCCCGGTACTCGTAGGCGCCGCTGTAATAAGCTACTAC
>CAYHEI010000321.1:0-4208 GCA_964355385.1 uncultured bacterium
GTGATGCGCGCCCCCATGGCGTTGAGCAGGTCCGCGAGATCCGCGATCTCCGGCTCCCGCGCCGCGTTGGCGATCCGCGTCGTGCCCTCCGCCAGCGCCGCCGCCATCATCACGTTCTCCGTAGCGGTCACGCTCGCCATGTCCAGGAGCACGTCGGCCCCGCGGAGCCGCGACACCGAGGCTTCGACGTAGCCTTCGCGAACGGACAGCTCCACGCCGAGGGCGACGAGACCGTGCAGATGAGGCGCGACCGACCGGGCGCCGATCGCGCACCCGCCGGGCAACGAGACCCGCGCCTTCCCCAGCCGGGCGAGGAGGGGGCCGAGCACCAGGAACGACGCCCGCATCGTGCGGACCAGATCGTAAGGCGCCTCGTGCGTCATGAGGCGGCCCGCCCCGATCGTGAGCGTCCCCGGCGCGGCCGAGACCCCGGCGCCCAGCACCCGGAGCAGCTTCGCCATGGTGTCCACGTCGCGCAGGGACGGGACGTTGGTGAGGGTGACCGGTCCCTCGGCGAGCAGCGCCGCCGCCATGGCCGGCAACGCGCTGTTCTTGGCTCCGCTCACCGCGATCGACCCCCGAAGCGGACGCCCGCCCTCGATGATCAGCTTATCCATGGATCACGCCCCTCAGAATAGCCGAACGCCGCCGGCGAAACCGGCGGCGTTCGGACACGATGACGAAGAAATAGCTACTTGCAGTATCCCTGCCAGTAGGCCTGGAAAGACATGCCGTAGCAGAAGTTGTCCGCGGTCGTCGCCCCACCGGTCGGCTTCAGAGGCCCCGGCGCGATGTCCTCCAGGTTCACGGCGATGTTCCCCTGCGCGGAGAGATCCTTTCCCGTATCGTCCTGCCCGCGCATCGTGATCTGCACGATCATGCGCGAAACCCGGGTCGTCGTCGAGTACCCCGGGATCGCGCCGCACGTGACGCCGACACTCCACATCTTGACCCGTGTCGGGACGATCGGGATGTTGACCGTCGACGCCTCGTTGAATAAGAGGCGGTCGACCATGTTCGAGTTGGCGATCCCCAGGGCGGCAACGGGACCCTTGAGCGCGCCGTCCACGGGATCGTAATAGTAGTACGCGACCTCGTACCCGGTGAGGCGCGCATGAAAGGTCGGGCCCACCAACTCGTCGCTATTATCATCGAGAGAGCCGGCCGGGTGCAGCCGCACGGTGACAGCGGCGACATCCTCGGCCAGCGGCGTGCAGGGCGCGTTCAGATTGCCGATGAGGTCCGCGTTGATGTAGCTGAAGCCCACGTTTCCGTTGCTCGCACCGACGATCCTGTCGATCGTCAGGCTGAGCCGGGACGAGCTGGAGCAGCTCAGGGTCACGAGCGCGCCGAGCAGAAGGCCTAGACGCGAAATCGAGCGCAACGGTGCGCGACGAAGGGTCATGATTGAACCCTACCAGCCCCCCCGGGACTCCGCAAGGGGGCCTCGGCAAGCGCATATCGCGCTTTTCCCGCAAGATCCGCCTCGATCCGCACCCCCTTCCACCCCCCCCCGGCCAGCAGGCCCCGCACGGCCTCGCCCTGTTCCTCCCCGATCTCCAGCGCCAGCGGGGCCCCCGGGGGCAGGCGCGGCGCCGCCTGGCCGACGAGCGCCCGGACGACGTCCAGCCCGTCGGCTCCCCCGTCCAGCGCCGCCGTCGGCTCGAAATCGCGGATGTCCCGGTCCAGTCCCGGGATGAGCGCGGAACGCACGTAGGGCGGGTTCGAAACCACCGCGGCGGGCTCTTCGCTCACCGGGCCGAGCAGCGAGCCCGCGCGCGCCGCCACGAGCCCTTCCGCCCCGCAGCGACTCGCGTTCTCGTGGGTCAGCGCGATCGCCTCGGACGAGACGTCCGTGGCGATCACCGGCCGCCGCAGCGCGAACGCCAGCGCGATTCCCACGGCCCCGGACCCGCAGCAGGCGTCCACGATCGGGCCCGCCGGCGCGGACGCTCCGGCCCGGCGGAACCATCCGACCACGAGCTCCACCAGCCCTTCGGTCTCCGGGCGGGGGATGAACACGCCTCGCCGCACCGCGAGGCGCAGCCCGGCGAACGCCTTCTCGCCCGTCAGGTACGCGACGGGGCACCGGGTGCGCGCCCGTTCGCGCACGAGCGCCTCGAACCGCGCGCGCGCGTCCTCCCCCACGGCGTCCCGGAGGCCCGCGTACACCCGCTCGCGTCCGCCTCCCAACGCATGCCCGAGCAGCACCTCCGCGTCGAGCCGCGGTTCGGGAAGCCCGGCGAGCGCCTCCGTCCCCCACCCCAGCCACGCGGCCACGTCCCGTGCGGCGAGCAACTCAGGCATCCGCGGCCGCTTCCAGAGAAGCCAGGGACGCGAGCAACTCATCCAGATCCCCGTCCATGACGTCGCGGAGCCGGTGCAGCGAGAGCCCAACGCGGTGGTCCGTGAGCCGGTTCTGCGGGAAGTTGTACGTCCGGATCTTCTCGCTCCGGTCGCCCGAGCGGACCTGCTCGCGCCGGGTGGCCCCGCGCTTGACCTCCTCGGCCTCGGCCTTGGCCGCCACGACGCGCGCGCGGAGGACCTTCATGGCCCGCGCCTTGTTCTTGAGCTGCGACCGCTCGTCCTGGCACTGGACCGTGATGCCGGTCGGCAGGTGAACGATCCGCACCGCCGAGTAGGTCGTGTTCACGCTCTGTCCGCCCGCGCCCGACGAGCAGAACGTGTCGATGCGCAGCTCCGAGGAATTGATCCGGACGTCCACCTCTTCCACTTGCGGCAGCACCACCACGGACACCGCGGAGGTGTGGATCCGGCCCTGGGCTTCGGTCGCCGGAACGCGCTGCACGCGGTGCACGCCGCCCTCGTGGCGCAGCGCGCCCCACGCCCCGGGGCCGTCCACGGAAAGCACCGCCTCGCGCACGCCCCCCAGCTCGGTACCGTGGACCTCGACCAACTCGGTCTTCCACCCGCGGCGCTCGGCATGGCGCAGGTACATGCGCAGGATGTCGCCCGCGAAGAGCGCCGCCTCGTCGCCCCCGGTCCCGGCGCGGATCTCCACGATCGCCCCCCGCTCCCCCGCGCCCTTGGCGCCCTTGCCCTGAGCTTGCCGAAGGGCCCGGTCCGCCTGCTCCTCCCGGCGCGCGAGCGCCGCGTCCTCCTCGTGGGCGAGCGCCGCCATCTCGCGGTCGCCGCCACCGAGCATCGCCGCGAGCGCCTCGCGCTCCGCGCGAATCGCCCGCAGCGCCCGCCACGCGGAGACCACCGGCTCCAGCTGCCCGATCGCCCGCGCCAGACGCTTCAGCTCGTCCGGGCGTCCGCCGACGGAAGGATCGGCCAGCGCGCGCTCGAGCGCGGCGTACTCCTCCTCGGCGCGCGCGAACGGCGCATTGACGGCGGCGATGTCAGGCATGGAAGTCCTTTCTCCTGTCCTAAGCTAAGACCCGTTTGGGGGTGAGAAGATGGATTTAGGCTACAGAGAGAAGGCTGGCTAAGAGCTGGCGGGGACGGCTGCTTCGGGAGTCTGCGCAGGCTCGGGCGCAACCGCGGCCTGAGCCTTGGGCGTGCGGTACTTCTTCATGAACTTCTCCACGCGGCCCGCCGTGTCCACGAACTTCTGCGTCTGCGTGTAGAACGGATGGCAGGCGGCGCAGACCTCCACGTGGATCGCGGGCTTGATGGCCCGCGTCTTCACCGTGTTGCCGCACGAACAGGTGAACGTGCAGTCCACGTATGGAGGATGGATGTCCGGTTTCATGGTTTCGTCGGCTCGTGAGAATAATACCACATCGGGATCAAAAAAACCCGCGCATGTACCGCTGGGGATTCTTCGGGGATCCCCCCTGGCGAATCTCGAAGTGCAGGTGCGGCGCGGTGGCGTCGCCGGTCGCGCCGACCCGGGCGATGACCTGGCCCGCGACGACCGCGTCCCCCTCCTTCACGAAGAGCTCGGTGGCGTGGCCGTAGTAGGTCTCGTAGTCGCCCGCGTGGCGCAGGATGACCAGCTTCCCGTACCCGCCCTTGATACCCGAATACTCCACCGTGCCGTCGCGGGCGGCGAGGATCGGCGTGCCGTACGGCGCGACGAAGTCCGACCCGGCGTGCAACTGCGGTTCCCCCGTGATCGGGTGCAGCCGGCGGCCGAAGCCGTCGGACATGACCAGCCGGCCCGGCACCGCCAGGGGCTTGCCAAAGAGCCCGCGGGGCGCCCGCGCGGTCGCCCGAGCGCGCTTGCGGTCGAGGGTACG
>CAYHEI010000322.1:0-4204 GCA_964355385.1 uncultured bacterium
CGCCCGCGTACGCCTCCGGATACGGCGTGTCGGCGCCGCGCGCGGCATTCCAGAGGATCCGGTTCAGCCGGTCCTCGTTCGCGGCGTCCGGGCGGTCGAGATTCAGCCCCTCGCTCGCCGTGGCCCAGCGCCGGTCGGCGCCGCGCAGGGCTTGCTTCGCCGGGTTCATCTCGTCCAGCGGAACCTGGTTGGTGAGCGCCGTGAAGGGCGTGGGATCGGGGGCGTCGTTGAAGCACGCGGTCATGAGCGGCGCCAGCGCGTCCAACTGGTTCAACGGCGGCAGACCCAGCATCCGCTCCATCGTGTGCAGCACCGCCGTCTGGTTGTAGAACTCGCTCACCGTGCCCCGCCCCCGGCTGTACGGGCTGATGACCTGGCAGACCGAGCGGTGGCCGTCCACGTGGTCGAAACCATCTTGCGGGTCGTCCTCGATCACGAAGAGGCAGGTCGTCGCCCAGAACCGGCTCTTGGAGATGTCCTCGACGATCCGCCCGAGCGCGAGGTCGTTGTCCGCCACCTGGGCGCGCGGCGTGGGGCTCCCGGGCTTCGTGCCCGAGGTGTGGTTGGACGGCAGGTAGACGAACATGAACGCGGGCCACGCGTTCCTCTTCTCGGCCTCCCGCAGCTCCCGGAGGAAGACTTCCGCGCGCAGCACGTCGGGAATACGGAGGTTCCAGCCGGGGTAGCCGGGGCAGGAGTACCGGAGCAGGTCGTCGGACACCGCCTCATACGCGGTGAACCCCACCTGCGCCGTGTGCGCGAGGAATGCCCGGTACACGTCCAGGAATCCCGCTTTCGGCGGGATGGACTCCCCGTCGCCCAGCTCGCCGTAGTTGCGGAAGGAGACGCCGTGCGCGAGCGCGTGCCGCCAGATGGAGCCCGACGACGAGAAGGACAGCGGGTCCTCCCCGAAGTTGTAGGTGCGGGTCCAACCGCCCCCGGCCTTCTCGACGTAGCCGGACACGGAGCCTTCCATCGCCCAGGCGTGCCCGTCCGAGGAGAGCACGCCGTTGCAGTAGTAGTTGTCGAGCAGCACGAACGCCTCCGCGAGCGCGTGCTGGTTCGGGGTCGCCGCGCGCCCGTACACGCACAGCTCCTTCATGCCGTTCCCCGCGGGCAGGTCCCCCAGGACCTGGTCGTAGGTGCGGTTCTCCTTGATCACGTAGACCACGTGCTTGAAGACCGACGGCTCGCCGGTCCGCGCGGGCACGGGGACGGGCTTCACCCCGGCCTGCGCCCGTTCCTGCTCCAATAGCATTTCCGGCACCCGGCCGTCGGCCAGCACCCGCGCCGTGTGCGCGGCCAGCTCCGCGGGCGCGGGGAGCGGGATGCTCGACACGGTGCCGTTGGCCCACGTGACGTGCCAGCCGAGCTTCGCCTCGGGCTCCTTCGCCGCGTGCTCCCGCCGGGTCGCGGCGTCCTGCGCTCCCAACCCCTTCACATTGGCGACGAACAGCGCGCGGCCGTCGGTCGCGACGCCGCCCGGGTACCACCCGCACGGAATGAAGCCGAGCACGCGGGCCGACCCGCTCCGGGAGAGCGCCACCACCGCGACCGCGTTGTTCCCGCCGCACGCCGCGTAGAGCGTCGCGCCGTCCGGGGACAGCGCCACGGCGTTGGGCGCGCTCCCGTAGGGGAGCGCCGGGTCGGGGCGGACCAGGATCGATTCGACGACGCGGCGCGCGGCGGTGTCCAGGACCGCGACCGTGTCCGCGTTCGCGCACGCCACGTAGAGGCGCGCGCCGTCGGCGCTCAACGCCATTCCCGCCGGATGGAGCCCGACGGGGATCTCGGCCGCGACCTTGCGGCGCGCGAGGTCCACGACGCTCACGGTGCCGGTCGCCGCGACGCCCCGGGCGTCCACGAAGACGTCCGTCCCCGCCGACTTCGCCGTCCGTTCGCCCTTGCGCGGCCGCCGGCCGCCCCAGTTCGACACCCACGCCGTCCGCCCGTCGGGCGCGACCGCGACGGCGTAGGGGGCCACGCCGACCGGAATCTCCGCGACCAGGGTCCCGGCCGCGAGATCCACGACGCCGAGCGTGTTGTGCATGGAGAGGCAGACCCACGCCGTCAGGCCGTCGGGGGAAAGCGCGAGCCCGCAGGGGTGCGACGTCCAGGCCTTCCCCTTCCCCGCGAGGGAGATCTCCCGTCCCCACGTCAGCCGGCCGTCGTTGCCGACGAGCGCCTCGAAGAGCCGCGCGAGCGTGTCGGTGACGAACACCTTGCGGCCGTCGGCGCTCGCGGCGATCCCGTGCGGGGAGGCGCCGTCGGGGCCGTTGTAGCCGAGCTGCTGGCGGAGCGTCCACGTCGCGGCGTCGATCGCCAGCACCGTCCAGTCGCCCTTCACGTACACCGTCTTGCCGTCGGGCGCGACGGCCAGGTCGTAGGGGTGCCCGCCCGCGTACACGACGCCGCGTCCGGCGGGATGCAGGAGCTGGCGCGTGGCCGCCACCGCGCCGCCGTCGTCCGCCGGCCCGATGCGGAGGGTGTCGGCCGCCCGGCCCGGCACCAAGGCCAGGGCGCATGCCACGACGGGCAGGATCACCATCTGATCGGCTGCTCTTCCGTCGCGGCCTTGACGCCCGCCGTGCCGCGCGCCTTCTTCAGCAGCTCGTTCCCGGCCTTGAGCAGCGTTTTGGCCGCCTCGAAGTCGTTCTTGTCGAGCGCCGCCGCGACTTCCTCGAGCCGCTTGCGCCCTTGCGTCACGAGCTGCGCGGTCTTCGCGTTCGGCGGCGTCCCGGGCGGCTGGACGGTGTCGAACCCGGAGCCGATGACGTCCGCGATGGATTTCAGCTTCTCGCGCTGCGCGTCCTGCGCCTGCGCGCGCAGGTTGTCCGTCTTGTCCAGCGCCCCGCGGATGTCCGCGTCGGCCCGTTCCAGGTCCCCGTCCTTCAACTCCTGCTCCGCGCGCTTGAGGTCGGCGTCCGCGTCGGCGACGCCCTCGGCGGGCACGAACTCCCCGCCCGTGGAGGCGAGCTTGCGTAGCCCGGCGCGCGCGGCGGCCAGCAGCCGGCCCGTCCCCTGCTGGCGGACGGCGTCCGACGCCGCCCAGGGGGCCGCGTGGAAGGCCGAGACGAAGACGAGCGGGGGCCGGCCGGGTCCCACGAACAGGTCGTAGCGTCCGGGGGTGAGCGCGCTCGCGACCACCACCGTCGTCGCGGGCAGGGTCCCGTCGGCGCCGATCGTGACGGGGTCGTGCAGGGTCGCGGCCTTTCCGAGCCGGATGGTGTCGGCGGCGATGAACGCGCCGGCGGGGAAGCCCGAGCCCGAGAGCGCGAACACCGTGCCCCGGTGCCCGCCCGGGGGCAGGGCCTTGTCCGTGCGCGAGGTGGCGCCCGGCCGCCCGTCGCCGATCGGGGGATCGAGGGTCACCACCGGCCTGACCTGGTACGCGCCCTTGAACTCGACCGTTCGGGCCCCGACCACCCGGGCGGAGAGCTTTCCCGCGGGCAGCGGGGCGGTGATGAGGAGCATCACGGGCCCGAGCGATCCGTCGGCGTCGGTCGCGAGCGCGGAGGGTGCGAGGGGCACGCCGGCGATCTCGATCGTGACCGTGCTGGTGACGGCGAACCCACCGCCGCGGACCAGAACCGCCTCGCCCTCCCGCCCGGTGCCCTCGGGGGGTTCGAACGTGAGCTGCGCGGCGCCGCCGGGCTGTGCGGCGGCGGCAAACACGAGCCACGCCAAGCCGTGAACGCGCCTGAGGCACGTGATCTTCATGGAAGAACTCATTGTATCGTATGATCTGACGCCGGAGGCACACTCATGATCACTATTCGCTCGATCACGCGGATGCAGGCCCTGGCGGAGCGCTGGCGGCGCGCCGGCCTGCGCGTCGGCCTCGTGCCCACGATGGGCGCGCTGCACGCGGGCCACCTGTCGCTGGTCCGCGCGTCCCGTGCCCGGACGGACCGCACCGTCGTGAGCGTCTTCGTGAATCCCATCCAGTTCGGCCCCCGGGAAGACCTTGCGCGCTATCCGCGGCCGTTCGCCCACGACCGGGCTCTTTTGGCGCGCGCGGGCGTCCACGCGCTCTTCGCCCCGTCCGCGGCGGCCATGTACCCGCGGGGGTTCGCGACCGCGGTCGCGGTCGCGGGCTCGCTCGTGGCCGGCCGGTGCGCTCCGCGCCGGCCCGGCCACGTCCCGGGCGGCGCCACCCGGGGCGCCAAGCAAGCCACCTACGGCGAGGCGGGCAAGGAAACCG
>CAYHEI010000323.1:0-4204 GCA_964355385.1 uncultured bacterium
GGGCATCTCCTCGGTGTAGGGCAGCACCGCGGAGGGACCATACGCCTTGTCGCTCGAGGCCACCAGCACGCGCCGGACGGTCCCGGCGTGGACCCGGCAGGCCTCCAGGACGTTCGCCGTCCCGCCCACGTTGGTCTCCAGCGTGGCGAGCGGGTCGCGGACGGCGGCGCCGACCTGCGTCCGGGCCGCGAGATGGAAGACGGCCTCCGGCGCGTGCGCCCGCACGGCCTCCAGGACGGCCGCGGCGTCCTCGATCGGCGCCGTGACCCGCGCCGTCCGTCCCGCATCGCCGCTGCGCAGGAGCTGACTCGCGGGATCCCACTCCGCCACCAGCGCGGCCACGCTCGCGCCGCGCTTGAGCAGCTCCCGGACGAGCCAGGAGCCGACGAGCCCCGTCGCTCCCGTCACCAGCGCCTTCCGGCCCGCCCAGAACGACGGCATCAGCGCCAGGTCCTCCACGGAGCCTTCCGGGCGGCCCACAACCGCTCGAGGTAGTTCTTTTCCCGGATGGTGTCCATCGGCTGCCAGAACCCCGCGTGCCGGAACGCCATGAGCTGTCCGCGGGCCGCGAGACGGCCGAGCGGACCGCGCTCCAGCACGGTCGAGTCGTCCTTCAAATACGAGAAGATTCCCGGCTCGAAGATGAAGAAGCCGCCGTTGATCCACCCCGCCCCCGTCTGCGGCTTCTCGCTGAACACCCGCACCACTCGTCCCCGAATGGCGAGTTCGCCGAACCGGGAGGGCGGATGCACCGCGGTCACCGTGGCAAGCCGGCCGTGCCGGCGGTGGAAGCGAAGCAGCGCCTTGAGATCAACGTCCGCGAGGCCGTCGCCGTAGGTCAGCATGAACGGCTCTCGGCCGAGCCGCTGCTTCAAGCGCAGCAGACGGCCTCCGGTCATCGTCGCCCGGCCGGTGTCCACGACGGTCACCTTCCAGGCTGACCCCCGCAGGGCGCGGAAGTACCGCTTGATGATCCCGCCCTTCCAGCCGCTCGCGACGATGAAGTCGGAGAAGCCGTGCCCCGCGAAGACGCGCATGAGGTGCCAGAGGAGGGGCTTCCCCCCGATCTCGATCATCGGCTTGGGCCGGAAGGCCGTGGCTTCGCCGATGCGCGTGCCGCGCCCGCCCGCGAGGATGACGACGTTCATGGCTCTATAGTACGCACGCCAGCGCCCACACGGCGGGCGCCGCCTGCAGCATGAGCCGGTCGAGCGACGTCTCGAGGTGCCAGGCGAGATCGTGCACGGTCGCCCCGTACGCGAGCAAGACGGCGGCGGCGAACGCGGCGAGCACGAGCCCGATCTCGCGGGCCGGCGATCCCCCCAGCCGCCGCCAGCCGAGCGCGATCCGGAGGAGGGCCGCGGGCCAGAAGAGCAGCCAGCCCGTGCGCAGGTGCGCCGCGAACTCGGGAATCCCCGCCGCCGGCCCGTCCGCCAGCCGCTGCGCCGTGACGCCGGGGCCGACCGTTTCCTGGAGGAACGCCTTCACGACGGTCGGCGCGGCGACGAGCGCGCGCCGGGGCGTGCCCACGTCGAAGGCGCGGTCGATCGAACGCAGCCCGAGCGAGAACGCGGCGACTCGCCAGGGCGCCGCGAGCAGCGCGAACAGCGCCGCCGTGCCCAGCAGCCGGCCCCACCGCCGCCCGCCCGTCCCGGACGGCCAGGCGGCTACGAGCGTGCAGGCCGCGCCCCAGACCAAGCCCTCTTCCTTGAGGAGCGCCGCCGCGCCGCCCCACGCCGCCACGGGCCACGCCGGCCCGCCGCGCCGCGCCCGGAGGGCGGCGAGCAGCGCGCCCGTGGCCGCGCACGCGACCGGGAGATCCGCGTAGCCGTTCGCGCCGTGCTCGATGACTTTCGGGGTCAGCACGAACGCGCCCGCCAGCAACCAGCGCCCGCGCGCCGCGCCCGCCTCGCCCAACAACCGCGCGAGCAACACGGCGAGCCCGGCCAGAAACACCGGGGACAGGAGCCGCAGACTCAGGCCGTCCAGGCCCCCGGCGCAGACCGCAAACCAGGCCTGGAGCCACGGCAGCAGCGGGGGGTAATCCCGATGCGAGAAACCGTAGTCCGGATTTCCCAAGTAGCCCGCCGGCCAACCGCCCGCCTCGAACCAAGCCCGCGCCTTCAGGTCCCAGATCGCCCAGGCATCCCAATTCCACCACGCGCTCCAGGGGACGACGGCCTGCGCGGTCGCGACCAGCACCGCGATCCCCACCAGCGCCATCCCGGCCAGGTCCCGGCGCTCGACCCGTCCCCGCCGGCGCCGTCGCGCGAAGGCGGCGAGCGCCAGCGGGAGCAATCCGGCCGGCCACAGCCAGAGCCGGGACGGACCGGGACGCGGAGCGGGCTCGGGCTGCGGCCGCAGCGGGTCCAGCGTCAGGGTCGTCCGGCCGGTCGCCGCGATCGCGTAGACGCCGCCCCCGGCATCGTCTCCCCGCGTGGCGTACGCGGCGAGGCGCGCTCCCCGCGCCCGGACTTCGCGCACCGCGTCCGCACCGATCTCCACGACGAGACGCCGCGGGACCGCCGGCGGAGGGGGCGCCGTCACGACCGAGATCCCGACCGGATAGAGCTCGTACCGCGCGCGGTAAAGCGCCCAGACGTCGTCCCGCGCCGGATACAGGAGCACGACGTCCCGTTCCGCGCGCGCCACGCTCCGCAGCCGCGCCAGCGCCGTCCAGAACGACCGGTCGCCGCACTCGAGCGCCTGCCGCGCCGCCGAGCCCCCACGCAGCCGGGGCGCCGTCCGGATGATCCCACCGATCCGGGCGGCGAGACTCCACGCGAGCAGCGCGGCCCACACGACGGCGAACGCCCGCATTCCGGGATTCCTCATCGGACGGCTACGACTGCGGTGGCGGCGCGCCCGGCGTGGCGGCCGGTTGGGCCGGCGACTCCATCGCCCGGCACCACGCGGCGGCCGCGAGCGCAAGGAAGCCGGGCGCCGCCTGCAGCGCGCGCCGATAGACCGACGTGACGAGGTGGAAGTCCAAGTCCAGGATCGTCATGAGGTAGAAGACCGCGTGGACGCCCTGCTGCATGAGCAGCAGCAGGCCGAGCTCCCGGAAGGGCGCGGCCCGGAACGCCTTCCAGCCGATCACCAGGCCGAGCACCACCGCGAACCACAGCAAGAGCCAGCTCGTGGACAGGTGCACCCACCACTCCGCGAGCGTGAACGAGTTCCAGGCCCCCCCGACGTTCGCCATCGAAGGTCCGTCCGCGAAGAATTCCAGGAACGCGGTCTTGAGCATCTTGGGCGCGGTCGTGGGCAGGTTGTCGAACAGGTAGTCGAGGCTGAACTTCCAGTCCTTGAGCCGGATCCCCTTGAGGCTGGTGAGCAGCCGCCACGGGCCGGCGGTGACTGCCAGCACCGCGACGGCGACGGCGTACTGGCGGAGCGTCGTGCGCCGGGACCACACGGTCAGGAGGAGCACCGCGAGCGCGAACGCGCCGAAGCTCATGCCCTCGTCCTTCATGAAGGCCGCCACCCCGCAGAGCCACGCCACGGTCCACGCCGGCGCCTCGCCCCGCGCGGCCTTGGCAAGCAGCGCCAGCGCGGCCGTCATGGCCGCGCCCACCAGGAGGTCCATGTAGCCGTCCGACGACTGGTTCACCAGGAAGGGAACGTGGGCCAGCAGCGCCGTCAGCATCCAGCGGTGGCGGCGGGCGCCGAGGTCCGCGACCAGGTGCGAGAACACGCCGAGCAGCGCGAGGTAGTACAGCGTCGAGCCGAGCCGGAGCCACGGGGTGCCGATGCCACCGGCCCAAGAGCCCAGATACGCCTGCACGAGCTGGAACCCCAGCGGGTATGCCTGGTTGGCGAACTTGTAGAGCGGGTCCGCGAGGAACGCCAGGGGGATCCCCCGCGCCGCGAAGCACACGCGCGCCTTGAAGTCGTAGATCGCCCAGCCGTCCCAGTTCCACCAGGCCTGCTGGGTGAGGAACGCCTGGACGACCGCGAGCAGCGCCGCGAGGACGGTGAGCGCGACGCCGACCCGCTCGTCCCAGGGTAGCGGCCCGCGCGGAGACCATGACGATCCTCCGTCGCTCCCCGCGGGCTCCGCGCGCAGCCACAGGATCGCCCAGCTTCCCGCCGCCACGGCGGCGGCCAAGCCCGCCGCGGCGCCGAACCCCCACGGCACGCCCGCGAACGAGAGCGCGAAGAATCCCAGCGCCGCGAGCCCTGAGCCCGTGAACCACGCGAG
>CAYHEI010000324.1:0-4176 GCA_964355385.1 uncultured bacterium
GCCCGCCGCGCCCGCCGGGGGGGGGGGGGGGGCCCACCCGGGGGGGGGGGGGGGGGGGGGGGGGGCGCGCCCCGGCCCCGGGGCGGCGCCCCCCGCCGCGGGACCCAGTCCGGCCGCTTTCGCCCGGCCGATGAACGCGTGCAGCTCCGCCGCGGGGAGGCTGCCGTCGCCGCCCGCCGTGCGGACCGCCTCCCGGCACAGCGCGAGGCTGTCGTCGTCGTCGAGGATGCCGAACCCGGGCGGCAGCCCCACGGCTGCGCCGTGGCGGCGCAGCAGCCGGGCGCCGAGCGCGTGGAAGGTATGCAGGTTGAGCGCGCCGCTCCCGGGCCCCACGAGGACCGCCAGGCGCTGCCGCATCTCCTCCGCGGCCTTGTTCGTGAACGTCACCCCGACGATCGTTTCGGGCCGGGCGCCGCGGTCGCGCAGCAGCCAGGCGACGCGATGGGTGAGCACGCGCGTCTTGCCGGAGCCCGCCCCGGCGAGGATGAGCAGGGGGCCGGGCGCGGCCGTGACGGCGTTCCGCTGTTCGGGGTTGAGGCGGTCGAGGAGTGCGTCCAAGGGCTGGGCCGATTATATAGAAGAGCGCGGCGGCGCGGGTGACAGCCGCACGGGCGAACGCCTACAATAGGCACGAGGGAAGCTGGACAGGATGCGGGACGGATGACGGATCGAGGGCGGTGGCGCGGCCACGCGGCGGCGCTTCTCCTCGCATGCCTGCTGCCCGGCGCCGGCCGGGCGCTGGAAGTCCAAAGCGTCACGTTGTACACGGGTTCGACGGCCACGGGGCCCTGGACGGCGCTGGTCCCGACGCCTCCCCTGACCCCGGTGATCGTGGGGGACTACATCCGGATCAAGACCACGCTGGTCAACGACGACGGCCTGCTGGGCAACCTGGTCGCCGACGGGTTCGAGCCGCCGGCTCCCGCCGTCACGGATCGCCTTACGGCGGTCCCCGGGAATTGGTCCACGGACAACGACGGCGCAAACGGCTGGTGGCCGGGCCAGTACTGGCTCTGGCCGCTGGCGGCGGCGGGCTGCAGCACCCAGCTCTGCGAACCGACGCTCTGCACTCAGGCTGGTACGCCGGTTGGGCTCTCGAACAGCTACGCCGCGTACAACAACCCGGGGACGCCGGTCAGCTTCGTGAGCGCCGACTCGACGACCGCGTTCAACTATAACGGGTACTCGTACTTCTTCGCCGCTCCGAACGACGAGACGGCGGAGGTCAACTGGGTGTACCGGGCGGAGCGGGAGTGGCCCTCGCT
This sequence comes from uncultured bacterium, assembly GCA_964355385.1. Taxonomy (GTDB): domain Bacteria; phylum Oederibacteriota; class CAKKQC01; order CAKKQC01; family CAKKQC01; genus CAYHEI01. The sequence continues at coordinate 1,266 of CAYHEI010000324.1, forward strand.
GGAGTTCTTCGCCTACGCCCAGAACTTCGACGATGCGGGCGACGTGGACGTCACGAGCACGAACATCGATCCGTGCAATGCCTACGAATGCGACTTGCTGGGCCTGCCGCCGGGACGGTTCACCGGCTCCAACTTGTGCGACTGCTGCGGGTACAGCGGCTTCGCCTGCACGACCGACAGCTTCGTGTTCGAGGGGACGTTCGTGGACTGCGGAGGCGTCGGCTGCAACCAGGTCAGCCAAGGCGACGCGACGTTCCCGATCAGCCCCGCGTACGGGTTGACCTCGACCGCGACGCTCGACTCCCTCCTCAACACCTACTGGGCGGGCGGTGGGAAGGGCACGCTGAAGATCACGGCGCCGGTCGTGTCCGATTCGCGGCTGACGGTCTCGAGTCCCGGGACCCGGCCGCTTGGGGTCGCGTACGTGGGCGACGTGATCCGGCTGGAGACCTCCGTGACGAACACCGCCGCCGTTCTCCTCTCGGTGACCGCGACCGCGTTTCCGCGCGTGCCGACGACCGGCGGCATCTGCTATCAGGCGGGCAACAACTCGGTGGTGGATGCCTGCGGCCGGTCGGCGCTCGATCCCGACTCGCCCGCGGCGGTGTGGCCGGTCCCCGCGGGGGGCGTGCAGACGTTCGTCTGGTCCTTCACGGTCGCGGGCAAGGAGCCGTCGTGCGTGGCGGGCGATTGCCTCTTGAAGCAGTTCGCCCAGCCGCCCGTGCCCGGCAGCGCCACGAACTTCTTCGCGGACGTGCTCGCGGGCGGCGGGCTCTCGGAATCGAACACGCTCTACGTGACGGCGGCGCCCCTCGTCCTCACCGGCACGATCTGGCTCGACCCGGACGGGGCGGGCGTGTTGCCCGCCGTCCCGATGGGGGAGACCAGCCCGGGGGTCACCGAGCGCTTCCACGTCATGTCCGAGGAGTCGCTGGAGGCGCGGATCACCTTCACGAACACGAGCCTCGAGACGTTCGACGTGGACACGGCCATCCTCCTGGCGGACGCCGGGCCGGGCGGGAACAACTTCGACGTCGCCTCCGGCCCGCCTCCCGCGATCACGCTGGGCCCGTCAGGCAGCACGACCTGGACCTACGCCATTCGCGTGCGTCCGGGGAGCCTGATGGACGCCCTGTGCCTCAACAGCCAGAGTCTTCCCCCGGGCAAGCTGCTGACGATCATGATGGCCAAGCGCGGGGCGCCGTGCTTCTCCGAGCAGGTCGAACTCCGCTCGTTCCCCTCCGACAACACGACCTCCGACTGCCCGAACTCGAACATGATCTTCGAGCTGGACGCGGGCGGGGCCGAGATCGAGGAGGGGATGAGCACGACCGTCGTCATGCACGTCGCCAACCCGTTCACGCGCAGCGTCACGCTGGGCGCGACCACGACGCCGACGCTCTTCGTGTCGGGCACCGCGGCGACTGTCCTCGCCTACACGCCGCCGCCCTCGCTGACGTGGGCGCCCGGGGAGACCAAGGACTTCGCCTGGTCGGTGCGGGGTGACGCGGCCGGAAGCCTCGCCTTCTCGCCGGGGTTCGTCCACGGGGCCGGGCTCCCCTGCCCGTGCTTGGTCGCGTGCTGCCAGTCGGGCAACTGTAACTTCCTCCCGCCCCCTCCCTGCACGGGCGGGACGATGGTCAACGTCGCCAAGCCGCACATGCTCGCGCTGCTGGAGTTCAATCCGGGCGTGACCCTGCGCGTCACGCCGCTCGTGACGACGCGGGACTGGTGCGAGAGCGGCGGCAGCGGCGCGATGGCGCGGGTGGAGCTGTTGTTGTTCAACCGCGACCCCTCCGGCACCGCGCACCTGGACCGGCTTCCCGGGGATGGACTCAATGAGCCGCCCTTCTATCAGAAGACGTTGTGCGGGTATCGTCTCTTTCCGACGCTGGGGAGCAGCCCGCCCGAGGTGAAGCGCGGGCCGAACTACATGTCCGACGGCGTCGCGCCGGATCTCGTCAACGACCCGCCCGCGGTGGGTCTCAACATCCCGCCGCAGGCGACGGCCACGCTCTACTGGGACGTCTGCCTGGACTGCGGGACGGTGTACGTCGGGACGGTTCCGTCGGGTGGCCCGACCTGCGCGTCGCCCTTCATCAGCGGGCACCTCTTCTACACCCCGTCGGTGTTCGTGGACAGCGGCGCGGCCAAGTCCGGCAGCGTGCAGGTGTACCGCCCCCCGAGCCTGACCGCGACGCTCTGGGCCGACAAGGACACGTATTTCGTGGGGGAGACCATCAGCCTGCGGCTTTCGATCACGAACGCCGGGCAGCAGGACGAGGTGAACTTCGGGATCGCCGTGCGCGGCGACGCGCTCGGCAGCAGCGCCACCGTGGCGTTCGCGAGCGCCGTGCCCGCGCTTCCCCCGCCTCCGGGGCCGCCCGGCAGCATCTTGCGGGGAAGCGGCGGGTGCGCGTCCACGGTCATGGGGCAGAGCCGGTCGTACACCGTCGAGTACGTCGCGGCCGGCAGCGGGAAGATGCGATTCAACGCGACGGCCGACGGGTTCGGCGTCCTGGCCGGGAGCCCGGCGTCGGGGACGCCGCACACGGTGAGCGTGGGCACCATGGGGGACATCACGATCAAGGATGCCGCCCATCTGCTGGTCACGGCGGAGGCCACGAAGGTCGTGACCATGAGCCAGCCGTGCGCGGGGTGCCCGCTGGCCTGGGACGGGAACGTGACCGTGTCGGCCGTCGTCGAGAACTCGGGCAGCGCCACGGCCTATGCCGTGCGGCCCGTCATCTCGACGCCGCTGCCCTGCGTGGCGGGGTCCGGCTGCTCGCTCGGGTCGGCCGCCGTGGCGGGCGTTGTCCAGCTCAGCTCGCCGGCCGCGACGACGACCCCCCAATCGCTTCAGGGGAATCACACCCGGACGACGTTCGGCTGGACGTACTCGGTGACCGGG
>CAYHEI010000325.1:0-4142 GCA_964355385.1 uncultured bacterium
CCTTTGTGATCCTCGAGAAACCAGTCGCGAGTGTCCAGGTGGTGCGCGAGGCGGTCGCCGTCTCCGCGCCGTTCGGGCAGGTGATCCTGCTCGGCTCGCCGCGGGTGCCGGTCGAGGCCAACCTCACCGACCTGCTTTCGCCTGTCCACACCGGCTTCCTCGTCGTGCGCGGGGCGCTCGAGTGGTGCCTCCCGATGTACCCCGGGCTGGGGACCGGCATCTCGCAGTACGAGAAGCAGGCCATGATCTTCGACTGGCTGGCCCGCGGCCGCCTCGCGCTCGAGCCCCTCATCTCGCACCGGCTGCCGCCCGCGCGCATCAAGGACGCGTACGAGGGCCTCGAGACCCGGCAGGACACGTTCACGGGCGTCGCGCTGGACTGGAGCGCGCATTAGGAGAGGCGCGTGAGGGAGGCGGCTCACCGCGCCGACTTCTGCGTCGTGGGCGGCGGCATGGCGGGCCTGATCGCGGCGCTCGCGGCCGCCCGGCGCGGCGCCCGCGTCGTCCTGGCCCACGACCGGCCCGTGCTCGGCGGGAACGCCTCGTCCGAGGTCCGGATGGAGATCTCGGGCGCGCACGGGTCCAACCGGCGCGAGACGGGGATCCTCGAGGAGCTGATTCTCGAGAACTTCCGGCGCAACGCCGAGCCTTCGTGGTCCATCTGGGACTCCGTCCTCTACGGCGCGGCGCAGTACCAGCCGGGGCTGACGCTCCTGCTCAATTGCTCGGTCAACGCCGTGACGATGGACGGGGCGCGCATCCGGTCCGTCCGCGGCTGGCAGACGACCTCGGAAACCTGGCACACGGTCGAGGCCGCGCTGTTCGCGGACTGCTCGGGCGACGCCCTGCTCGCCGCACTCGCGGGCGCCGAGTTCCGAGTCGGCCGCGAGGCGCGCGCCGAGCACGGCGAGTCGATCGCCCCCGTGGTGGGGGATGCCAAGACGATGGGCATGACCTGCCTCCTGCAGGCGCGCGAGACCGACCGGCCGCAGCCGTTCGTCCCGCCGGCGTGGGCGAACGTCTATGAGACCGACGCGGCCCTGAATGGTCGCGAGCACGACGTGGCCGGGACGAACTGGTGGTGGATGGAGGTCGGGGGCGACAAGGATTCCATCCACGACGCCGAGACGTGCCGCGAGGAGCTGCTGCGCATCGCGTTCGGCGTCTGGGACCACGTCAAGAACCGTGGCGACCACGGGGCCGCGAACTGGGTCCTGGACTGGGTCGGGTTCCTGCCGGGCAAGCGCGAGAGCCGCCGGATCGTCGGCGACCACGTGCTGACCCAGCTCGACGTCGAGGCGGGCGGCCGATTCGACGACCTGGTCGCGTACGGCGGCTGGACCATGGACGACCACTTCCCCGAGGGGTTCCACCACCGGGGCGAAGGCACGATCTTCCATCCCGCCCCCAGCCCGTTCGGGATCCCGTACCGCTCGCTCTACTCCCGCAACATCGGAAACCTCTTCTGCGCGGGGCGGAACATCAGCGCGACCCACGCGGCGATGAGCGCCACGCGGGTCATGGGCACCTGTTCGCTCCTGGGGCAGGCGGTGGGCACCGCCGCGGCGCTCGCCGTCCGCGACGGGGTCGGGCCGCGCGAGGTCCGGGACGGCCGGCTCGCGGAGCTCCAGGCCGCGCTCATGGAGGACGACGTCTGGCTCCCGTGGCGCCGCCGCCCGGTCGCCGAACTCACCGCGTCCGCCGCACTGCGGGCGAGCGAGGGCGATCCCGCGCCCCTGCGCGACGGGATGGACCGTCCGGGCGACGACGGCGACCACGGCTGGTCGTGCGCGCCCGGCGGCTGGGTCGAGCTCGCGTTTCCTGCGGACCGCGACGTGCGCGACGTCCGGCTCGTCTTCGACAGCGACCTGAACCGCCGTACGCGCCGGCGCGGCGCCAACATGCCGGCGTACCGCCGCCACACCGACGAACCGCTGGGGCCGCCCCCGACCCTCGTGCGCGACTTCCGGCTCGAGTGCCGGTCGGGCGAGGGCGAAGTTCGGACCATTGCCCGGACCGACAGCTACCAGCGCTTGGTCCGGGTTCCCCTCGCGGGCCGCGCGTCTTCAGTCCGCCTGGTTCTCGACCGCACCTGGGGCTCCCCCCGGGCGCACCTCTTCGCGTTCGAAGCGCGGTGACGGGACGCGTCACTTTGTTCTGAGGTCGAGGGTCTCCTCCGGCAGGGCGATCTCGGCGAACGATCCGCGCGCTTCACCGGTGAGCGTGCGGGAGAGGCCGTCCACCAGCGCGACATAAGGAATGAAGGGGTCGTGCGGCAGCACGCGCACGTCCCCGGTGAGGACCACGACGGCTGGCTGGGGGCGCGCCAGCTTGTCGGCGGTGACGGTCACCGCCCGGCCGCGCCAGACGGGACGGACCGCCGGCTCCGCCGCCGCCCGGCCTGCCGTGGGTTGCGCGACCGCGGGAGCAGGGGAGAGGTCGGCCGCGGACTCGGCCCGCGACGTGTCTTCGGGCGCGCGCGCCGCCGCTTTCCGGGCCGGCGGGGCGCTCGGTTTCGTGGGCGTGTCCCGCTGGGCGACCGGCTTGGGTTCGGGGGTCGGCGCGAGCACCGGCTGCGGAGCAGGCACGGGTGCTGTTTGCGGCTGCGGTGCCAGTTCTTCGACCGTCCGCGGTTGCTGCAACATCACGATGGTGACGAACGCCGCCGCTCCGGCGAGCGCGACGACGGGAAGCCGATAGCCCGCCGCGAGTCGCCGCCACCAGGGCCGCGGCGCCTCGGCGGATTCCTCCGTGCCGTGCGCGTGGGAGCCTCCGATTCGCGCCTCGATGTCGCGCCACATCCGCTCCGTCGGGACGTCGGGCGCGGTCCGGCGGGCGAGCCCGCGGAGACGGCGCTGGCCCGCCAGCGCGCGACTGCACTCCGGGCAGTCCACGAGGTGCGTGCGCTGGGGGGCGGCAAGCTCGAGCTCGCCGTCGAGCCAAGCGGAGATCTCTTCGAGCGTGAAATGTCGGACGGTCATCGCGGGGGTCCTCCTCGGTCAGCCTGACGTGCGGGCGCGCGGAAAGTTCCGCAGATCGTCATGATGGCCCGCCCTCCATCGTCGCCAGCAGCGCCTCGCGCGCCCGGGACAGCCGCGACCGCACGGTGCCCGGGTTCAGCTCCAGCCGGACGGCGATCGCGTCGTAGGGGAGCCCCTCCCACTCGCGGAGCACGAACACCGCGCGTTGGTCCGCGGGGAGAGCCGCGAGCGCCGCCCGGAAGCGAGTCACCTCTTCGTCCCGCTCGGCCGCCCGCTCCGGACCGGGCTTTCCTGACGCCAGCCGGTCCCCGAGCGTCGTGTCCGACTCGCCCAGCGGCGCGTCCAGCGAGGTCTCCCGGCGGCGTTTGCGGGCGCGCGCCCGGTCGATAATCAGGTTGCGGGCGATGCGGAAGAGCCAGTGCAGCAAGGTGGATTCGCCGCGGAAGCGCGCGAGCGCCTCCCAGGCGCGCACGAACGTCTCCTGCACGACTTCGCGGGCCTCCTCGGCGTCGCCCAGCTCGCCCGTCGCGTACCGGAAGAGGGCGGCATGGTGGGCGAGGTACAGCTCCCGGAAGGCTTCCCGGTCACCCGCCTGGGCGCGGGCCAGCGCGTCTTCGAGGGCCGCCATCCCCATGAGTATATCCGCGCAGGGGCAAATCGGGGAGAATGTCGGCATGACCGGGAAGCCGCGGGCCGAGTTCGACGTCGCTCCGTTCGCGCTGCCCAACACGCCGTGGGGCGAGCTGCGCTTCGAGGAGGCGCGGGACGTCCGGCGGGTGGTGGTCAGCTTCAAGGGTCCGCCCCCCCGCTCGCTCGGCCTCTTCTATCTCCAGAAGACCTGGCCCGAGAGCCGCTGGGAGCTGGGGCGCGACACGGAGAACCCCTTCGGTTTCTGCTGGTTCATGACCGACGACCAGTTCAACGCCGCCTGGCGCCCGGCCCGCGTCCGCGTGCGCGCGGCGGGGCGGATCGCGATCCTCGAGGTCGAGGGGCTGGCGGGCGAATTCAAGGACGTCGCGGACTATGACGTGCCGTTCCGCCGCACGCTCGGCATCCGCGTGGCCGCGCCGGACCCGAGCGCCATCCGGCGGATCGCCGTCTACACGACGTCCGGGACGCAGCGCACGGTCCTGCGCGTCGAGCTGGACGCGGGCCGGAAGA
>CAYHEI010000326.1:0-4136 GCA_964355385.1 uncultured bacterium
GACTTGGCCGGATCCTTCGACTCGCTTTTTTCCCCCACATACGTCACGTGTACTCTCGTCTGCTTCCCCTGATCAGACTTGAGGCTCAGGGCATTCGAGATCAGGAACGCGAGATGGGAATCGGCACTAGATAGGGAAAAGCCAAGGAACAGAAAGTGGTCGGCCTTGCGAAGGAAACGGTCCATACATAACCAAGAGTCTCGGAGGAGAGGATCGATAATCCCCATCGAATTGCTTCCTCCAACCAAGACTTCCTTGTAGTTGTCCGGAGAGACGATGTTCGGCTCGATGAATTCGACGAGTTCCGCTGATCCATTGCGATACCCGTAATCGCCGCGAACCTCTGTCATCCTCTTCGTCGGCCAGGGAGCCCCCATGCACCACTGCTGGCCAAGAAGCCGACGATTCCACTTGAGCCATTTCAACGATCCATGTGGCTTGAACACCCTGATGCCTTCAAGTTTAGACGCCATCGAATCTTCAAAGGTCGTGTCGTAGTTTAGGTTTACAACCCCTGCCACACGGTCAGAAACTGCTTTCCAGAGGGACTCATACTCCTCGGGGTCAGAAGGTGCAAGTCCATAGACCCTGCATACCAGGATTCTGAGATCCCAGATTGCAAGGCCGAACAACTCATCGAGGAGTTTCTCCTGGCTCCATTGGGGGTTGACTGCTTCGATCGTTCCATACCCTCGCTCGTAATCCTGTCGTTGAATCTGGTAGTGTCTTCGCTGTGATGCATCAGCCGCTGACTCGGTCTTCAAGACTTTGAGAAAGTCTCGTGGCGCGAGCAGTGGGGGGGATTCGTTGAGCACAGCCGCTCGGCCGAAACTCCTCGCCAGATAGAATGTGTTCCAAGTCTCTGAGAGTCCGCACCGGCAATATCTGGGGAAATGCGTGCGCACATGCTTGAGAGCCGGGTAATGTCCCGATTCCAGCAGTTGCTCGACGAGATCAGACTTGAAGAATCCCCGGTCGGAGGGTAAGCAGTGCCCAACGTGCTTGATGCCCGAACCCGCGGTGGCACCTGAACCCAGAAACAACGCGACGTCCTTCACTTCTCGTTGAACTCCTCGGTTGTCAGGCCGGCTTGGCGCAGAATCTTGCGGAGCAGACCCGGGCCGAGTTCCCGATGCTGGGGGATCGAGAGCGTCCAGGCGTATCCGGGCTTCGTCAACATCACGTGAGAGCCCTTCTGGCGGACGTCCGTCCATCCGGACTTGACCAGTTTGCGAACGGCCTCAGCCCCGGAACAGGGCGTCAGCCGCGGCACTACACCTGGACCGCGACGAGGTCAGCCTTGCGAACCTTCCGCTTGGTTTCCATCACCTCAACCCACCCGGCGATCGCCTCATGGATGTTCCGGAGTGCCTCCCGGCGGGTCCGGCCCTGCGACAGGCAGCCCGGAAGGGCTGGCACCTCGGCGACGTAGTATCCTTCCTCGTCCCGCTCAAGCCTCACGTGCAGCTTCATGACGGCTCCATTATAGCGGTCGCTTCACGGCCGAAAGGACCGGGCAATCTCCCGGCGGGCGAGCTCGACCGCCCGGCGGGGCTTGGCGAGGTCGCCGTGGACGGTGTACACGTCGCGCAGAATGATCTCGAGCGGCACGCCCTTCGCCGCCTCCAGCGTCTCCCGGATGTGCGCACTCCAGGCCTCCTCGTCGAGCTTCGGGTTCACGCCGACCAGATTGGGGTCCGGCTTGCGCGACAGCACGATGCCCGTGCCCTTGATGGCCTCGGCCACGAACCGCTGGTCGCACCACTTGGGCACGGACACCTTCTTGAGATGCGGATAGCGGCTCACGTCCTTCCAGTACGGGTGCGCGGGCTCGCAGCAGCCGTAATACAGGAGCCCGACGGGCTCGCTGACGGCCTGGTAATAGGGAAAGCAGAACTCGTTGTACATGGCGGGGGAGATGCCGATAGACTCCTGACTGTTCGTGCAGCCCCACATGTCCGCGAGGCGCACGGGCACGTCGTCCCCCGTCGACGGCAACTTGGTCGTGAAGTTGAAGCTGGAGCCGAAACTGACGTCGTTGCCGGCGTTCGCCCGCAGGAGGCCTTCCGCTTCCGCCCAGCGCATCACGGAGAGCGCATTGTCCCGGAGGTACCGCATGAGCCGGTGCACCTCTTCGGGCGTTTCCATCATGGCCATGAAGAACGACTCCATGCCCATCAAGAGAATGGCCCGGTGGGTCAACATGGTGGGTCCGAACGTGCCGGTCGTGAGGCGCACGGGCAGGAGGTCCCCCAGCAACTCCTCGAGAAACGCGCGCCGCGCCGCGGTCGCAGCCCGGTCCACGCGGCAAACGGCGGGCTTGAGCAGCCCGAAATCGCGCTCCAGGTCCTTGATCGGGTGCTCCCAACGGTAGCCCGTCTCGACGCCCTGGGCGTCCTGGCGCATCTCGACGGGCACGGCCACGCCGAATTCCTCGATCGCGACTTCCCAGCCGTAGTCGAACGACGCCGGCATGACCTTGTCGTCGTCGATCAGCTCGTGGTTGCGGATGTTTCGGAGGAGCTGGTGCTCGATCGCCCGTCCCTCCGGCGATTCGCACCGGTAGACCGACGCCGGCAGGAAGTCGCGGTCGAACGTCCAGGTCTCCACGATCACCGGCGGCCGCACGCCGGAGACGCCGTCGTTCAAGTCGGTCCACATCTTCCGGCGCTCGGTCATGACCGGCAGCGCGGCGATTCCCGCCTGCCGGCGGGCCAGCTCCCGCAGCCGGTCGCGGTCCCCCGCGGGAAGCACCGGCGTCGTCACGCGAAGAGCCGCGGCTGCGGCGCGTACGGCGCGCGGCCGTGGTGGCGGAGCGCGTCCAGCATGGCGAGAACGCTTTCGAGCGGGATCGCGCTGTGGATCGAGTTGCTGGAAGAGAACACCCAGCCACTCGCGGGCGCGAGGGCCGCGACGAGGCGCATGACCTCCTCCTCGATCCGGGCCTTTGAGCCGAGCGTCAGCAACTCCCCGCAGTCCAGGTTGCCGTGCAGCAACAGGCGCGGCCAGCGCTTCCGTAGCGCGACGATGTCCATCCCCGCCGAGGGCTCGATGGCGTGGTACCCGTCGAATCCAGCCTCGCGGAACCACATCGTCTCGAACGCCTCGATGTTCCCGTCGGTGTGCTTCACGAACTTGACGCCGCGCGCATGCAGGTGCCGCACCAGCTCGGCGTACCCCGGCAGGAAGATCTCGCGGAAGAGGGCGGGCGAGATGAACGGGCCGGTCTTGGCGGCCCAATCCGACCCGCACCAGAAGGCGTCCACGCCGGCCGCGAGCTGCGCGTCCGCGTACCCCTTCTGCCGCTCGCAGCTCCGCTCCACGACCTCCCGCCATAGCCCCGTGTGTTCCAGGAGGGACATGATACCGACCTCATGATAGGGCATCCCGAACCCGCAGTTTCCCCAAAGGAAGTGATCCGGGAACTCCCGCCGCGCTCGTTCCGCGAACTCGAGTTGGCCGGGTTTCGGGACGTACGCAGGCTCGCGCTTCAGCTCGGCGATCTGCCGCTTCAGCTCGCGCTCGGGATCCTGCATGAACGCGGAGTCTTCCTCTCCGTAGAAGTCGGTGGCCGGATCGTACCGGCACACGCTGAACCAGCCGTCGTCGCCCTCCCGGCGCCAGACGTTCGGCGCGACCTCGCGGATGCGGAACGTCTCACCGCGCGCCGGCAGCATGTGAATCTGGAAGAGGTCGAAGCCCAGCGCCCGGTTGACCTCCAGGGTGTCCCGCGTGAATTGCTCCGCGTACTCGTCCCGGCGGCCCTGCGCGAGCATGGTGTTGTGAACCTTCCCGCGGATGTATCCGCCGAAGCCGCAGACCGCCTCCCGGCCGAGGAGGCGGGAAGCCACGGGATGGTTGACGCACAGCTCGGTGCACGGCACCTGGTCGGGCTGGCGAAGGGCATAGACGGCGGCCACGCGTTCCTTCGGGGTCATCCGGATTCCATCGTCCGTGCGACGGGTCAGCGCCCGCTATGACCACGGTCAACGGCCCATCACGGTAGACTGGGGTCCATGAACCCGCTCGCCGCCCTGCTCCTCGTCGACCGGCGCAGCCGCCGGTTCGGGATCTTCCGCCGCTACCTGCTCCCGTATCTCGAGCACTTCGGCGTGCCGTTTCGTGTCCTGGACGCG
>CAYHEI010000327.1:0-4136 GCA_964355385.1 uncultured bacterium
GCGGGGCACCCCGACGGTGCTGCCGCCGCGGGGAGGGGTATTCCCGGTGCGGGGCCCCCGGGGGGCGCGCGCGGGCGCGGTGGGCGTCCGCCCCGCGACTCCGGTCGCGCCGGGCGCGATCACGTTCACGATCGTCGTGACGAACACGGGCGCCGACACGATCACCGCGCTGGCGATCTCCGACACGCTGCCGGCGCAGGTCGCCTACGACGGCGTCCAGTCCAACACCGCCGGGCTGGCGTTCGCGCAGGCGGGCGCGGTCGTGAGCTGGACCGGGCCGCTCGCGCTCGCGCCCGGCGGCACGGTCACCGCCGTGGTCGAGGCGACGGCCGCGTGCGGCGGCGGGCCCGCCTTGGACGTCGCGTACGCCGCGGCGAGCGCCGGTTGCGGCGGCGCCGAGGCCTCCACGCCCGGGGTCGCGTTCGCGGCGTACACGCCGTCCGTGGGGGCGTCCGCATCGCTCGTCCAGCTTCCCGTCGCGCCCGGGATCGGCGAGCCGGTGACGTACCGCATCGTCGTGACCAACACCGGCGGCGCGACGCTCACCTCGGTCACGGTCGTGGACACGGTGGCGGCGGCGGTGTGGGGACAGGCCGAGGAGCATCCCGCCGCGTTCGCGGCTCCCGTCATCACGGGAGGCGCGAGCGGCACCCGGTACGTCTGGAGCGCGACCGGGCTGAGCGTCCTGCCGGGGCAAAGCCTGACGTTCACCGTGACCGGCGCCATCGGCCTGGTCTGCGCCCCGACGGCCGTCAGCGATACCGCCTACGTCTCGGCCGCGGCGGCCTGCGGGAGCACGCTGCTGTTCGCGAACCCAGTGGGGACGGTCGTCAACCCGCCCGTCACGTCGCTCGCGGTCCGCAAGACCCAGACCCCGCCGAGCGGCGCGTTCCTCGCACCCGGCGGGCCGGTCACCTATCGCATCGACGTGACGAACAACGGGACCGCCACGATCGTGCAGGTGACGGTGACCGACACCGTGGCGGGCGTCGTCGAGGGGGTGACCGCGGCGCAGCCGGCGGCGTTCGGCCCGCCCGCGCTCGCGGGGATCGCGGGTGGCGGAACCCGCTACGTCTGGAGCCAGTCCGGGTTGGCGCTGACGCCGGGCGCCACGTACTCCTTCACGCTGACGGGCCAGGTGGGCGGATCGTGCGGGGCGCCGCTGGTTTCCAACACCGCGTACGTCGTGGGCGTGGGCCCCTGCGCGACCGCGACGGCGCTCTTCACGAACGCCGTCACCTTCACCGTCCCCGGGCCCGTGCTCGACTTCACGGCGGCGGTGACGCGCACGCCCCCGGCGGCGGGCATCGGCGAGTCGGTCTCCTTCACCGTCGTGGTCACCAACACCGGCAGCGCGACGATCGACACGCTGACGCTCACGGAAACGCTTCCCGGGACCCTCCTCGGTGTCTCCGGCGCCTGGCCGGCGGGCTTCGGCCCGCCGTCGGTCGCGCAGGTCCCCGGCTCCGGCACCGCGTTCCAGTGGAGCAAGAGCGGCCTGGGCATGGCGCCCGGCGCCTCCTACGCGTTCACGCTCACGGGCCTGATCGGCTCCGCCTGCGCGGCCTGGACCTACACCCCCACGGCCACGGCCGCGGCGACGACGGCCTGCGGCGGCAAGACCCTGCTCGCCTCCACGACGGCCTTCACCGTCGCGCCGCCCCTCGGCGCGATCTGGATCTCCGCCACGCACTCCCCGGCCGTCCCGCTGCCCGGCGGACCGGTCGCGTTCACCGTGCGCGTGATGAACACCGGGAGCGCGACGATCACCGGCCTGACCATCATCGACACCCTGTCGGCGGGATCGGTCTTCCTTTCCGAAACGAACACCGGGGGGCTCGCCCACACCGTGGCCGGCGCGGCGCACGTCTGGACCGGCGCCCTGACGCTGTTCCCCGGAGACAGCGTAACGGTGACGATCGCCGCGCAAGCGACCTGCGCCGGCACCACGGCGCAACACTACGCCGCGGCCTACGGCATCCACGCGTGCGGCATCGCACTCGACAACAACGCCAAGGCCGGGGACGCGGTGACGGTCGCCGGACCGGCGATCGCGGTCACGGCCGCGAAGTCCCCCGCGTCGCTCCGTCTCACGCCCGGGCAGCCGTTCACCTTCGCCATCACGGTGCGGAACACCGGCGGAGCGACGCTGGAGACGCTCACGGTCGTGGACACGGTGCAGTCGCCGCTCGTCGCGACCGGCACCGCGCAGCCCGCCGGGTTCGCCGCGCCCACGAAGGTGTCCCTGGGCGCCTTCGGCGTCCGGTACGAGTGGAGCCGCACGGGCCTGGGCATGGTCCCGGGCGCCGAGTACACGTTCACCATCACCGGGGTGGCCGGGGCCACCGCCGCGGCGGTGACGCTGCACCTCCCCGCGCTCGCGGTGGCGGGGACCGCCTGCGCCGCCGTGAGCATCCCCACGAACGACGCGGTGGTCGTCGTGGCGCCCGCGGGCGAGGGGCATCTGGTCGTAACGCTGGCCGTCACGCCGGATCCCGCGCACGTCGGGAACACGCTGTCCGTCGTTTGCACCGTCCGCAACGACGGGTCATCCGCCGTGACGGGCGTACTGCCCGTGCTGACCCCGGGCGTCGGCGCGTCGCGGATCGGCCCCCTCAACGGCCCGCTGCCCGCCGGGGCGGTCACGCTCGCGCCCGGCGCCTCGGCGTCCTTCACCTGGAACTGCGGCGCCGTGGCCCTGGGCGTCGTGAAGTTCAACGCGATGGCCGCGGGCGTTTCCGCGGACACCGGGAACCCGGTTTCCGGCGCGGCGGCCGCCCAGGTCGTCATCGAGCCCGTCGGCGGCCCCCCCGACGGCCGCGGCTGGGTGTACATCATCGGCGGCCGCCGGGGGTACGTGAGCGTGCGCGAGGGGGAGACCGCCGAGATCGTCGTCCGTTGCCCGCGCTCGGGCCGGATCAGCGTTGTGATCTTCACGATGAACGGCGTCCAAATCCGGGCGTTCGACGGCGACACCATCGGCAACACGCGGGAGTCGTTCCGGTGGGACGGGCGCAACGCCTCGGGCGCGCTCGTACCGCCGGGGCCGTACGCGGTCTCCGTGCGGGGGCCGGACGTCCGCTTCCTCGGCAAGTGCACGGTGCGCCGGTGATCCGTCTGACGGCCTCTTTCCTGGTTCTCGCCTGGGGCGTGCCGGCGCAGGCGGCCGAAACGACGCCGGTGAACGCGCTCAACAAGGTCGAGTCCACCCGCGCCCAGGCGTTCGGCGGCGCGGCCACGGCCCTCGGGAACGACCCCACGCTCGTCTGGGTGAATCCGGCCGCGCCGGCGCAGGTCGCGGGCTCCTCCCTCACGCTCGCCGCGCAGCGCGGCTACTTCTCGGACATGACCGGCCAGGGAGTGTTCACGACACCCCTCAAACCGGGCGTGCTCACGGCGGGGCTCCTCTACTACGACGCGGGGGCCGGGACCGGCGTCTACCAGACCGACGGCGCCGAGTGGAAGCAGCCGCTGCAGCAGGACATCCTCGGCGCGGCGGGATTCGCCATGCCGATCGCGCCGCGCGTGACCGCGGGCGGCCTGCTCAAGGCGATGCACACCCAGCTCGGCGACGACGCGAAGGCCTGGGGCGCCGTGCTGGACGCCGGGGTGCATATCCGCGTCCAAGACATGTTCAAGCTGGGGTTCGCCGTGTCGAACCTCGGCACCCGCGTGCGGTACCTCGGGGATCCGGTCGCGCCCCCCCCCCCCCTGCGCCCGGGCGCCCCCCACCGCTGGCGGTTCCGCGACCCCGAAGCCGACGCCTCGGTCCCGAGCGACTCGGTCATCCTGCTCCTGGACGCGGAGTACCACCTGGTGGACCACGACGCCGTCTGGCACGGCGGCGCCGAGTACACGTGGCACGGCTGGCTCTCGGCGCGCGCGGGCGTGCGCCTCAGCACGCTGCGCGAGCCCAGCAGCTTCGCCGCGGGCGCGGGGTTCAAGTTCAGCGGGTTCCGGCTGGACTACAGCGTCCGCTACAGCCAGGAGTTCGACGTGCCGCAGACCCTCAGCGTGACGTTCGCGATCCCCTCCCGTCTCCGGCCCGGTCCGACGGCTGCGGGCGCGAGCGCGGCGCTCACCGCGCCGCCCGCGGCGGGCACGCCCGCCGTCTCCGCCGCCAGATCGGAAGAGCG
>CAYHEI010000328.1:0-1060 GCA_964355385.1 uncultured bacterium
CCCGCCCCCCCCCTACACAACCACTTTTCCCCAACCCCCCGGTTTTCGTTTCGGGGCCTGGGGGGGCTGTTCCCCGGGGGGGGCGGCGCGCGCCGCGGCCGGAATCGTTTCGAGCGGGACGCCGTCCCAGCGGACCTCGCCCTGCTCGAGCGGATACAGCCCCAGCACCGCGCGGGCAAGCGTGCTCTTCCCCGCGCCGACCGGGCCGGTCACGCCCACGAAGGAGCCCGCGGGCAGGTCCAGCTTCACATCAGCGAGGGCCGGCGCGCCTCCGCCCGGATAGCGGAGCACCGCGCCGCGCAGCGCGACGGCCACCGGGCCACCCGCGCGGGAGGGCGGGCGCGGAACGGCCGCGTCTTCGCCGTGGATCCAGCCGGGGCGGAAGGACGCGAAGCGGGGAGCGGAGGTCGCGGGGACCGGCGGCGCCAGGAGCGGCGCGAGCCGGGCGTGCGCCGCGGCCGCCGATTGCAGGCGGTTCAGCAGCCGGGGCACGCGATGGCCCCGGGCGGCGAAGCGGAGAAAGAGCTCGAGATACGCGACGAACGCGCCGACGGTCATGGCCCCCGCGATCACGTCGCAGCCGCCCCGCCACACCACCAGCACGACGCCCGACGTCATGAGCGTGACGTAGACCGGCGCGAGCCCCGCGGAGAGGCGGACCACGGCGAGGTTCGCGTCGGCGAGACGGCGGGCCAGCACCGCGATGCGGCCGACCGCCGCGGTGGACCGGCCGAACAGCCGCAGCACGCGCGCGCCCGCCAGGTGCTCTCGCAGCGAAGCCGTGAGGGCGGCGTTGGCCTCGCGGGACGCGAGCGTCCGACCGCGCACCCAGCGTCCGGTGACGTGCGCGAGCAGCATGCCCAGCGGGACGGGCGCCAGCGCGAGCACGGTCAGGCGGGGGTTGTAGAACGACATGGCGACGAGGACCGAGAGCGCGTGCAGGAATGTGTCCCACAGGTCGATCGTGAACGACCGCACGCCTTGGCCGGCCACCTCCACGTCGCCCACGATCCGGGCCATGAGGTCGCCCACAGATCGGAAGAGCGTCGTGTAGGGAAAG
>CAYHEI010000328.1:1070-4134 GCA_964355385.1 uncultured bacterium
GGACCCCCCGCAGCGCGGCCGCGCGCAGGTTCGACCGGATGCGCGCGTTCGCGGTCGCCAGCCACCAGCGCCGCGCGATCCGCGGCCCCTCCACGAGCAGGACGCCGCCGGCGTACGCGGCGGCGGCCAGCGCGGCGTCGCGCTGGCCCGCGCGGCCCGCCTGCCAGTCCAGGACGCGGTCGAGGGCCCGGCCCAGCATCACCGCCGGGAGCGCCGCCAGCGCGTTCGACAGGATCCCGGCCGCCGATCCGATCGCGAGCTGGCCCGCGACCTGCCGCGCGTACGGCATCATCGCCCGCCCGAATCGAGAGAGCGTCGCCGCGAGCGGGGCGCTCGTGGGTGCCACGCGAGGGGACCAGGCCGCCGGCATCGTCTCCGTCACGATACCAGGATGCGCGCTCCGGTCTTCCGGGCGCGCGCTCAACCGCTAGGTGGGGTTCAGCCGCGGAGCAGGTCGCGCCGGCGCCCCCACGCGACGAACGCCGCGAGGGCCCCCAGCGTGAGATTGATCGGCAGCGCCGTCCACTCCCCGCGCGACGCATGGAACGCCATCGCGAGCAGCATGATCGCGGCCAGTCCCGCGGCGGCCAGCGGCGTGAGTCCCCGGCGAACGCCGGTGGCCCAGGGCAGGAGCACCCCGAGCGCACCGAGCAGTTCGGACGTTCCGATGAGGCGCACCAGCGGTTCGGGCACCGCCGGCACCCACGGCAACAACTGGGCCGCTTTGGCGTACTGGAGCGACTTCAACTGCCCCGCGATCCCGAACGCGAAAGCCAGCAGCCCCTGCACGATCCAAAGCGCGATGTTCATTTGCCGGCCTTCTCCACGCCCTCGACGTCCAGGATCAGCTCCACATCGTCGCCGACAAAGAGCGCGCCCGTCTCGAGCACCTTGTTCCACATCAGGCCGAACTCCTTCCGCTTGATCGTCACGCGCGCCTCGAATCCGGCCACGATCTGCCCCCAGGGACTCTTATCCGTTCCGTTGTGGACCACGTCCAGGACGACCGGCTTGGTGACCCCGCGGATGGTCAGGTCCCCCGCGGCCTGATACCGTCCCTTCCCCGTGGCCTTCAGCTTCTTGACGACCAGCGTCAGGTCCGGATACTTCTCCGCCCACAGGAAGTCCTCGCTGCGCAGGTGCGCGTCGCGCTTTGCGGCGTTGGTGTCGATGCTCGCGGCCTTCGCCGTGAACGTGCCGCCCGCCGTGTCCGGCGACTTTGGATCGAACGTGAAGGTGCCCGAAACTTCCTTGAACTGCCCCGACACCTTCGTGAGAATGTGCCGGACCCGAAAGCCGATGTGCGAGTGCGAGGCATCCACGTCGTAGGTCGCCGCCGAGCCCGGAAGCGCCCAAGCCGCGGCCAGGGCCGCCAAGGCCAGAAGTTTCGCGATGCGTTGCATGATGTGCTCCTTTGGTGTGAGGGGCCCAGCGCCCCGATATACGTTACCAACCGTAACCAGGTCTCAACAAGTTCCCAAGTGAGTTCAGGCAACTATGTGCCGCCCCGCGCGGTTGTGTCTGGTAGCATGGACGACATGGCGAAGCGCTCCCGTTCCCCCGCCCGGCGTTGCCCGCTGGACGAAGCGATGGCGCTCCTGGGGGGGGCCTGGACAGCGCATGTCATCTACTATCTGCAAGACCACCCGCGGCGGTTCGGCGCCCTCAAGCGCGACCTGGGCACGATTTCAGCCAAGGTCCTGGCCAGCCGCCTCAAGGCGCTCGAGTCCAAGGGGGTCGTGAGCCGCACGGTCAAGCCGACCTCGCCGCCGACGGTCGAGTACGCACTGACGCCGCTGGGCGCCAGACTCAAGCCGATCATCGCCTCGATCGCCAGGGTCGGCGTCGAGCTGGCGCGCCGCTCAGCCGGTTGAGGACGCCTCCCGCAGCACCGTGAAGCCGGTGATGCCGGCGAAGACGCGCCCACCCACGGCGAACCCGCTCGCCAGCGCGATGCCCTTGGGCACGTGCGCGAGCAGCTCGCGGTCCATCCCGAGGTCCAGCGCGAGCTCGACGACCGGCCCGCGGAAGCGGCTGCGGGTGATGGTCGCCTCCACCTGTAGCGTCTCGCGCGCGGAGGTGACGTACAGGTCGCTGGGCCGGAAGTAGATCCGGATGCGGGTCCCCGCGGGATGGCCCGTCACCGTGAAGCGCAGCGGGCCCCAGACCGCGAGGCCGTCCGCTTCCGTCACGGTCGAGATAAAGTTCGACTCCCCCACGAACTGCGCGACGAAGTGTGTCGCGGGGCGGTCGTACACGTCGAGCGGAGAGCCGTCCTGCTCGACCCGCCCCTTGTTGATGACGGCGATGCGGTCCGCGATCTGCAGCGCCTCGTGCTGGTCGTGCGTGACGAAGAGCGTGGTCGTCCGGTGCTCCTCGTGCAGCCGGCGCACCCACCCGCCCAGCTCGTCGCGGATGCGTGCGTCGAGCGCCCCGAACGGTTCGTCCAGCAGCAGCACTTTCGGGTGAGGGGCAAGCGCGCGGGCGAGCGCGACCCGCTGGCGCTGGCCGCCCGAGAGCTGCGCGGGATAACGGCCGCCGAAGCCTTCGAGCTGGACGAGCCGCAGCAGTTCCGCGACCCGGGCCGCGATCTCCGCGGGCGGGTGCCGGCGGACGCTCAGGCCGAACGCGACGTTATCCGCCACGGTCATGTGGCGGAAGAGCGCGTAGTGCTGGAAGACGAATCCGACCGCGCGGTCGCGCACGTGCACGGACGTGGATTCCTCGCCGCTCAGGATGATGCGCCCCCCGTCGGGCGCCTCCAGTCCCGCGATCAGGCGCAGGAGCGTGCTCTTCCCCGACCCGCTGGGACCGAGCAGCGCGACCAGCTCGCCGGTGTCCACCTTGAGGTCGACGCCGTCCACGGCCGCCCGGCCGCCGAACCGCTTGACGAGGCCCCGGACCTCGATGCTCATCGAGCCGCCGCCCTCATCCGGCCCGCTCCCCCGCGGCGCGCGCCTCGAGCAGCTTGCGCGCCGCCAGGCTCGCCAGCCCCACGCACGCGAGCAGCGCCGCGATCGTGAATGCCGCGGCCGTGTGGTACTCGTTGTAGAGGATCTCGGCG
>CAYHEI010000329.1:0-4133 GCA_964355385.1 uncultured bacterium
AGCATGCCTTGTTCGATCGCCAGCAGGCCGATCGGCAGGTTCCGCCGATCCTGGATCTCCACCGCCTGCTTCAGGTCATGCGCGCTGATGACCCCCCGCTCCACCAGGTACTGGCCGAAGAACCGGACCCGCGGCGCGGGACGAGCCGTATCCATCTTCATGCCCTCCAGGACATACCCGGCCGACGGGGAGGACGATGACGCGCGTCAGGCTCCCCCCCTGAGCGCCGTCCGGCCGCGGCCGAACTACTCCGCGATGTCCTCACCCATCCGCTCCTTGAGCTCGATGGCGCGGGCCTCGGCCTGGCGGTCCTTGGCGGTCCGCCGGATCAGGCTGGCGATGTGGGGGTTGCCCAATATCACGCGGCGGAACGTGTCGCGCGACAACGTGAAGACCACGCCGTCGGTTTCGGCGACCACCGAGGCGCTGCGCGGCTCGTTGCTGATGAGGGACATCTCGCCGAAGAATCCCTGGGGACCCAGCGTCGCGATCTTCCGGTCCACGAGCTTGCGCGACCGGAAGATCCCCACCGAGCCCGCGGCCAGGATGTAGAAGACCTCGCCGGTCTTGCCCTGGGTGATGAGGGTGTCCCGCTTGCGAAACGGCTGCTTGTCGAAACCCCGGAGCAGCTCATCCAGCTCCTCCGGTCGCAGGTACTCGAAGAAGGAGATCTTCTTGAGCGCGTCCTTCACCGCCTCCACGTCCGCGGGGGTCAGCTTCATCCCCTCACCCCGCTCACTGCGGCTTGATCGTGACCTGGACCGTCCGGGTGCGGGGGCCGTCGAACTCCGCGAAAAAGATGCCCTGCCAGCGGCCCAGGCTCATCCAGCCGCCGGCGATGGGAATGGACGCGTCCGAACCCACGAGCACGGACTTCACGTGGGAATCGGCGTTGCCCTCGACGTGCTTGAACTTCCCCGACCGGGGCACGAGCTTGTCGAGCGTTTCCATGATATCCACCGCCACGGCGGGATCGTCGCGCTCGTTCACGAACAGCCCCGCGGTCGTGTGCGGGACGTACAAGTGGACGATGCCCGCCGTCACCCCGCTCTTGCGCACGAGCTGCTCGATGTCGCGCGTCACGTCCACGGCCACCAAGCGGGCCTTGGACACGACGGTGATGCTGGTCACGAGCACGGCGTCGGCCATCTAGAGCGCCACGGGCTTCTTGAAGACGGTCCACACGACGCCGTAAATGCGGTCGCGCGGCACGAATCCGAACGTCCGGCTGTCGCCGGGCCCCCGGCGGTTGTCGCCGAGGAGGAAGTACGCCCCCGCGGGCACGGTGGTCGGGCTCATCGAGGCGGGCGGCGCGCCGGGCGGGCGGGTCTGCGGCGGCCCGTCCGGCGTCGACGGCCGGTACGGCTCCTCGAGCTTCTTGCCGGCGATGTAGACGTCGTCCTCGCGGATCTCGATCTCGTCGCCCGGAAGCCCCACGATGCGGCGGACGGCCTGTCCTTCCTGATCCGGCAGCTGGAAGACCACGACGTCCATCCGGCCCGGATCCCGGGTGCTCAGCGCGATACGGCTGACGAGCACGAGGCTCCGCTCGGGCGTGGCGGGCTCCATGGCGGCGGAGGTCATCGTGTACCCCCCCATGAACCACGCCCCCCCCCATCGCCGCCACCAGCACGACCAGCACGCCGCCGATGGCGATCTTCCACACCCAGTTCATGCCCCGTCCTTCCCCTTCATACCCTCAATGATCGCGCATCGGCCCGCGGACTTCAATGTTCGGTCGCAGGCCGCCCGCCCGAGCTCGGCCCCCTCATCGCTCGAATCGCGCCGCCAGCTCGATGTGGTACGTCTGGGGAAACATGTCGAAGGGGACGACTTCCGCCAGCCGCCAGCCGGCGGCCAGCAGGCCCCGTGCGTCCCGCGCGAACGTCGCGGGATCGCACGACACGTAGACGAGCCGCGGCGCGGGCAGCGCCGCGACGGCGCGAAGCGCCTCGGGCGACAGCCCCTTGCGCGGCGGATCCATGATGACCGTGCCGAGCGCTTCGAGTTCCCGCACGAGGCGGGGCAGGACGGCCTCCACCGTCCCCGCCTCGAACCGGGTGCGCACGTCGGGGAGCAGCGCGGCGGCGTTCTCGCGCGCGGCGGCGACCGCCTCCTCGCCTTCCTCGACCCCGATGATCCACGCCGGGGCCGGCGCGGCCCCGAGACCCAGCACCCCCACGCCGCAGAAGAGGTCGAGGATCCCCCCCGTCTCCCCGGCGCACCAGCCCCGCAGCGCCTCGACGAGCAGCCCGGTGACTTCCGGATTGGCCTGGAAGAAGGAGTCGAGCGGCGCACGGAAGTCGAGGCCGCCGATCCGCTCCGTCACCGCCGGCACCCCAGCGAGCATCTCGGTTCGGGCGCCCAGGATGACGTTGGTCCGGCCGGGATTCACGTTGCGCGCGACGCCCGTGACGGCGGGCTGCCGCGTCATGAGCGCGCGCGCGAGGTCCGCCAGCCCCGGCGCTTCCCCCCCGGTCGTCACGATCACGACCCCGGTCTCGCCCGTTCCCGCGGCGACCCGCACCAGGAGGTGCCGGAGCAGCCCCGCGTCCTCCTGCTCGTCGTACCCGGGCAGCCCGGCCTCGCGCAGCAGCGCGACCGTGCCCGCCGCGGCGTCCCACAGCGCCTCTTGCTGCACCGCACAGCGGTCCACGGCGACGATGTCGTGCGTAAACGCGCGGTAGAATCCCGCGCTCAACCCGCCGCCCTTGCGGCCCCGCAGCGGCAGGATGAGCCGGTTGCGGTAGGCGTAGCCCGCGCCGCCCCGGATCGGCGCGAGCCGGTCCGCGGCGCCCAGGGGCTCCAGCACGCGCCGCACGATCCGCTCCTTCGCCGCGCGCTGCGCCGCCAGCCCGACCTGCTGCCACTGACATCCCCCGCAGTCGCCGAAGACCGGGCAGGGCGCCGGGGTCCGGTCGGGGCCCGGCGTCAGCAGCTCGACGGCGCGCCCGCGGGCGCGGTTCGCCCAGACGCGGTCGATGCGGACCCGCGCGCGGTCGCCGGGCGCGAGCCCCGGGACGAACACGACGAATCCGTCCGCCAGCCGGGCGACGGTGTCGCCTCCGTACGCGAGGTCCTCCCCGGCAACCTCGACGGTGTCGCCGGCCTTCACCGGCCGGACGGGTCCAGCGCCTTCCGTTTCGATCGCGCGATTGCCTCGTTATGTTCTTGAAGACTCCGGGAAAACTCGTGCCGGAAGGACCCGTCCTTGCGCGTGACGAAGTAGAGGAAGGGAACCTCCGCCGGGTCCGCGGCCGCGCGGAGACTCGCGAGCCCCGGGCTGCAGATCGGCCCGGGCGGCAGCCCCGTCCGGCGGTAGGTGTTGTACGGCGTGTCCGATTTCAGGTCCGCCAGGGAGAGCTTCCGGTCCCAGCGGTGGAGGCCGTAGAGCACCGTGGGATCGGCCTGGAGCGGCATGCCCTTCGCGAGCCGCCGCGCGAACACCCCCGCGATCACCGGCCGCTCCTCCGCCACGCGGGCCTCCTTTTCCACGATGGAGGCGAACGTCACGAGCGCGTGGAGCTTGCGACCGCGCTCCGCCGCGCGCGCGACGAGGTCCCGCGGCACCCGGTCGAAGAACCGGCGGACCATGAACGCGACGATCTGGTCCTCGCGCATCGTCTTCGGGAGCAAGTAGGTGTCGGGAAAGAGGTATCCCTCGGCCGAGGCGACGGGCACCCCCAACCCGCGCAGCAGCCGCGCGTCGGCGGCGGCGGCCCGGAAGCGCGCGGGATCCCCCAGGCGTTCGCGTGCGAGGGTGGCGCCCACCTGCTCGATGGAGTCTCCCTCCGGCACGAGGACCCGGTGCAGGTACACGCGCCCCGATTGAATGTCGCGCAGAACGGTCCACAGCGAGGCGCGCTGGAACCCGTACTCCCCCGCGCGCAGCGGACGACGCGTAAGCTTCGCCAGCGCCACGAAGGCCCACGCCGAGCGGATGAGCCCCGCGGCGCGCAGCGTCGCCGCGATCGCCCGCACGGAGGTGCCGGGCGGAAGCTCGACGAGCCGGGGCTCCGCCAGGCGGACCGGCGCGAAGATCGTCCAGCCGGCCAGCGCGCATCCGACGGCAGCCGCCGCCGCCAACCGGCGCGGCCGTGGGTCGC
Organism: uncultured bacterium; assembly: GCA_964355385.1. Lineage (GTDB taxonomy): Bacteria > Oederibacteriota > CAKKQC01 > CAKKQC01 > CAKKQC01 > CAYHEI01. Next base: position 4,107 of record CAYHEI010000329.1, read on the forward strand.
GCTTCACGCCCGCTCCCGCGGACGGCT
>CAYHEI010000330.1:0-4127 GCA_964355385.1 uncultured bacterium
GCTCGCCCACGCGCGGACGGAAGCGTCCCTCGTGAGCCTGCTCGGTCTGGAGACCGCGCTCGCGGATGCGCTGTGCGCGGTGGGCGCCGTCGCGCTCCTGCTGACCATGTCGCCGGAGCCGCCGTCGCTGCCGCACGTGCTCGGGATCGGCGCCGTGGCGGGAATGTTCGCGGGGATGCTCTGGCTCCTCTTTCTGAAGGCCCTGCGCTCGTCCGGTCATGCGTATCCGATCACACTCGGGGTGCTGCTCCTGCTTCACGTGGGCGTGGAGCGGAACGGCGGGAGCGGACCCCTCGCCGTGCTCGGGGCGTCCATCGTGCTCGGGAACGCGAAGGCCATTGCGCGGGCGCTCAAGCTCGACGCGGGGCTCGAACTGGCCGAAGACCTCAAAGGATTCCACGGGCAGTTCGCGTTCCTGGCCAAGGCCTTCTTTTTCGCCTATCTCGGGGCGCAGCTCCTCCCCGCGTGGCCGCTGCTCGGCACCGGCGCCGCGCTGGTCGTCGTCCTGTTCGGCGTTCGCTGGTGCGCGGTGCGGCTGGCGGGCGCGGGCGGCGGACTGACGCCCGAACAGACCCGGATCGCGACCGCGGCGTTTCCGCGGGGCATGATGGCGGGCGTGCTCGCGCTTCTGCCCGCGGCGCGGGGGATCGCGGGCGGCGAAGTCTTCCCGCCGCTCGTGGCCGCGTGCGTGGCCGCCTCGGCGCTCGCCTTCACCGTACTCTTCCCGCTGGCCCGGCGCCGGCGGCCGGCGCCTTCGCCCTGGGGCGCCGCCGCGGACCTTTTCCCTGCGTCCGCCGCCCCGTCCGCGCCCGCGGCGCCGCCGGACGACCCCCCGATCACGAAGTTCCAGTGGTAGAGTAGTCGGGTGCACAACCTCGCGGCGCTCGGAAAGGCGAAATGGCGCCTGGCGTGGTGGCTCACCATCGGGATGGTGTGTTCGTATTTCGGTTTCATCTTTCTCGTGGCGTTTGCGAAGGACACCATGGGCGCGCTGGTGGCGCCGGGCTTGAGCCTGGGCATCCTGCTCGGCGCGCTCGTGATCGTCTCGGCCTGGGCGCTCACCGCGATCTACGTGCGCTGGGCCAACGGGGCGCACGACCACGCGGTCCGCCGCCTGCGCAAGCAGCACCTGTGAACCCGGCTTCGGCCACGGTGGTCGCGCATCATCTCGGAGAGACGAGCGGAGCGGCGATCGGGTTCTTCTTCTTGTTCGTCGCGACGACATTGGGCATCACCTGGTGGGCCGCGCGCCGCACCCGCACCACCGAGGAGTACTTCGCGGCCGGACGGACGGTGAGCGGCGTCCAGAACGGCCTCGCGCTCGCGGGCGACTACATGAGCGCGGCGAGCTTCCTGGGCATCGCGGGGCTGGTCTCGCTCTCGGGCTTCGACGGCCTGATCTACTCGACGGGTTGGCTGGTGGGCTGGCCGGTCGTGCTCTTCCTCATCGCGGAGCCGCTCCGCAACCTCGGGAAGTACACCTTCGCGGATGTCGTGGCCTTTCGGCTCAAGCAGCGTCCCGTGCGCATCGCCGCCGCGCTCGGTACGCTCGCGGTCGTCACCTGCTACCTGATCGCACAGATGGTGGGTGCGGGTAATCTGATCCGGCTCATGTTCGGGCTGCCGTACGAGTCAGCCATCGTGGCGGTCGGGATCATCATGCTGGCGTACGTCCTCTTCGGCGGCATGCTCGCCACCACCTGGGTTCAGATCGTGAAGGCGGTCCTGCTGCTGGGGGGCGCATGCGCCCTGGTCCTGCTGGTGCTGGCCCGGTTTTCGTTCAGCCCCGCCGCGCTCTTCGGGGCGGCGGCCGCGGCGTATCCGGGCGTGCTGGCGCCCGGCAAGCTGGTGTCGAACCCGTGGGAGGCGGTCTCGCTCGGGCTGGCCCTCATGTTCGGCACCGCGGGCCTGCCGCACATCTTGATGAGGTTCTACACCGTTCCCGACGCCAAGACGGCCCGCATGTCCGTCTCCTACGCGACCGGGTTCATCGGCTTCTTCTACCTGCTCACGTTCATCCTGGGCTTTGGCGCGATGGTCCTGGTGGGACAGCCCGCGATCGCGGGGGTGGACAAGGGCGGCAACATGGCCGCGCTGTTGCTGGCGGAGACCGTCGGGGGCACCTGGTTCCTGGGCTTCATCGCCGCCGTGGCGTTCGCGACGATCCTGGCCGTCGTGTCCGGCCTCGCGCTCTCGGGCGCCGCCGCCCTCTCGCACGATCTCTGGGTCAACGTCGTGCGGGGCGGCCGAGCGCCGGCGCGGGAACAGCTCCGGGTCGCGCGCATCGCCTCGGTCGTCCTGTGCGCGCTGGCCATCGGCGCGGGGCTGGCCGCGAAGGGCCAGAACGTGGCTTTCCTGGTGGGGCTCGCGTTCGCCATCGCCGCGTCCGCCAACTTTCCGGCGCTGGTGCTCTCGATGACGTGGAAGGGGTTCACGACCAAGGGCGCGGTCGCGAGCATCCTGACCGGCACAGCCTCGTCGCTCCTCCTGATCTATCTCTCGCCGACCATCCAGATCGACGTGCTGCACCGAACCGCCGCGGTCTTCCCGCTGAAGAATCCCGGGATCGTCACGATCCCGCTGGCCTTCTTCACGGGCTGGCTGGTCTCCACGCTCGCGCCCGAGCGCGCCGCCGAGGCGAAGTTCGAGTCCGCCCACCTCCGTCTGCTTCTGGGGGTGACCGGGGACGAGTGACCCGCGCGGGAAGCGCGGCGGGGACCGTTCGGAACCCCCCGGGGCAGGATCGAGCTCATGGAGGCGGACCGGGAGGCGCACTGGGAAGCGTCCTGGCGGCCTTCGGGCCGGCCGGTCCGGAGCCGGTGAGCGCGGGAGCGGGCCCGTCCTGTCGCGCGGGGTTGTGCATTGCGCGACGCGGAGATAACATGGGCGGGTCGAAACGCAAGGAACCAGGGAGGATGACATGGCGGAGCGCGTGAAGGTCGGCATGATCGGGGTGGGGCAGATCGGGAAGTCGCACGTCCGGACCTACCAGAACATTCCCAACGCCGAGATCGTGGCGGTGGCGGACGTGGACGAAGCAGAGGCCAAGCGGGTCGCCGAGACCGTCGGCGCGAAGCACGTCTTCAAGAACTTCCGGGACCTGCTGAAGATGGACGAGATCAAGGCGGTGGACGTCTGCCTGCACAACAACTTTCACGCGCCGGTGTCCATCGCCGCGATGGAGGCGGGCAAGGACGTCTACTGCGAGAAGCCCCTGGCGGGCAGCTACGTGGACGCGCTCTCGATGCTCGAGGCGCGCAAGCGCACCGGACGCCGCCTGATGATGCAGGTCGCGACGGTCTTCAGCAAGGAGACCAAGGCCGCCCGGAAGCTGATCGCCGAGGGCCACCTGGGCAAGATCTACTACGCCAAGTCCTCGTCCTACCGCCGCCGGGGCCGCCCGTACGTGGACGGGTACGGCACGTCCAACTTCGTCCGCAAGGAGATCGCCGCGGGCGGGGCGCTCTACGACATGGGCATCTACCACATCGTTCAGATGCTGCACCTGCTCGGCAACCCGGACGTCCTCACGATTTCGGGGGCGACGCACGCGGAAGTTCCGATGTACGAGGACCGGCGCAAGAGCGGCCAGTGGAGCGTCGAGGAGCTGGGGCTCGGGTTCGTGCGGCTCGCGGGCGGCATCAGCTTCTACCTGGAGGAGGCCTGGGCGGTGAACCTCGGCGGCACCGACGGCTCCAAGGTGGCGGGCTCCAAGGGCGGCATCACGCTCAACCCGTTCACCTACCACTCGACGGTGGGCGACATGGAAATGGACGGGACGTTCGACCTGGACGGCGCGGACACCCGGTGGCGCCGGTGCATCGACAACTACGACGCCGAGGACGGCTGCCAGCAGCACTGGATCGCGGTGCAGCAGGGCCGCGTGCCGCTCCTGGACACGGCGCTGCTCGGGGCCTCCATGATGAAGATCGCGGAGGGCATCTTCCTGTCCCAGAAGCTGGGCCGGGAGGTCACGCCCGCCGAGGTCGAAAAGGCGTCGGTCTCGACCGCTCTGAAAAACGTCTGACCCCATGGCGGCACGGCCGCTCATTGGGATCACCACCTACCCCCGGAACGAGCAGGGGCGGTACGCGTCGCCTGCGGCCTACACGGCGGCGATCCGGCGG
>CAYHEI010000331.1:0-4123 GCA_964355385.1 uncultured bacterium
TGAGCGCGCCGAATCCCGCCCCCAAGCCGGCAAAATAGCCCGAGTCGCTCGGAGACCAGACCCGCCCCCGGTCCTTGAGGCCGAGGCGCGCCACGATGATCTTCTGCAGCACGTTGTACATGCCCAGCCGGCACGGGCCGTCGCTCCGGGGCATCAGGATGAGATAGCGCTCGTCCGGCCGGCCGCGCTGGATCCGCTGCAGGAACGCCCCCAGCGTCAGGGCCACCGGCAGGCATTCCTTCCCGGAGGTGTGCCGGCGGCCCAGCCGGAGCGCCTCGGCGTCCTCCGGCCAGAGCGGTTCGGCCCGCAGGCCGACGCCGCGCAAGACGGCCGACCCGGCTTCCGTGGCCTCGGAGAGCCAAGGGACGAGCACCGTCGTGTCGGTCCCGATGACGTCGCGCGCGGCGGTGCGGTCCTCCTCGACGGCCCGCAGGGAGTTGAGCGGTCCGGCCGCGTCCCCCGCGCCCGCGAGGTCCTGGCGGACGCAGTAGAGGAAGGCCTCGATGCGGGTCTTCGTCCCCGCGTCGCCCGAATGCCCGTCGGTCTCGATGACCGCGTACGGCTTCCCGGCCATGATGTAGGCGTAGAAGTGGGTCGTGAAGCTGTCCGGACCGCAGCTGTAATTGCTGCAGAAGAGGCTGTACACCCCGGGCGTGCGACGCACCGCGTGCGCGGCCCGCAGCGCCCGCTGACTGTGCCCCCAGTAGATGTCCCGGAAGACCGGTACATCGGCGTCCACGGGGTAGCAGTCGAGGGGGATGGCGATCGTGCCCTGCTCGCGCAGGAGCGCCGGCACGTTCGAGTTGAGCACCGTGTTGTAGACCGTGTAGCCCCGGCCCAGCACCACGACCGGCACGACACCTTCCCGCGCGCAGAACGCGAGAGCGTCCCGACCCAGCGCGAGGCACGCCGCCCCGAACCGCTCGTCCTCGAGCAGGGCGGCCGCGTAGGCCGCCTCCCAGCGGTCCCCCGCGCCGAGGGTTCGCGCCAGCTCGGCGCACGCCCGGGCGAAGGCGGGCGAACGCGGATGCGCCGCGTCGAGCACCGGCGAGACGATCGCCGGCCCCGCATTCCCCGCGCCCAAGTCACGGCGCAGGAGGTCCGCGCTCCCCTGCTCGATCGGGCAGGTCACGGAGTGCGGCTCGGCCCCGGCGCGCGGAATGTCCCGGAGCATCGGCAGAAAGAGGAAGTCCGCCTCCCCCCCGACCAGGGACGACACGATGCCGTGGTACATCTGCATGGGAGCGCAGAACGGCACGTTCGACCCCTCGATGCCGCGCTTCAGGGTCGCGTGCGTCCCCGCGCCCGGCACCACCGGATCGAGCCCCAGCTCGCGGAAGAAGGTGAGGAAGAACGGGAACAGTTCCTTGAGCAGGAACTCGTCGGTCAGCGCGATCCGCTTCCCCCCGCGCGGCTCCGTCATCCGGCGCACGAGCTCCGCGACCATCTCCTCGCGGCGGCGGAAGGGATCGGGCGCGAGATCGGGGAGCTTCTTCTTCCCCGTGCCCCGGTCGTACAGCGAGCAGGCCCCCCCCCACGTGAAGGGCTTCTGCTCGCCCGCGATCTCGGTCGTGATCCGGTCGATGCGGCATTTGTTCCCCGCGCCGCCGCACCCGCGCGTGGAGCCGCACACGAAGGTATCTTTCTTGACCACCCGCGCGCCGAGGAACCGGCGCGGATCCACCGGCGCGGGTGCCGCGTCCGCGCGCTCGCGCGCCGCGAGCAAGGCGATCCCCAGCGCGCCCACGGTCCCCGGATCCGGGGGGATGATGACCTCGCAGCCGGTCTGGCGCGCCACCGCGGCCGCCAGCGCCGGCGCGGCGAACGGCATCCCCTGGCAGAAGATCACGCGGCCGATGCTCCGGCTGCCCTTCACCCGGTTGAGGTAGTTCTGGATGACGGAGTCGTAGATCCCGGGGATGATCGCCCCGGCCTCGACCCCCGCCGCGGCCGCCTCGTCGATGACCTCCGCCATGAACACCGAGCAGTGCTGGCCGAGCGACACCGCGCTCGGGGACGCCGCCGCGGTCGCGCCGAGGTGGACCACGTCGCGGATGCCCGGAAACCGCTTGCCCTGCTCCTCGATGAACGAGCCGGTGCCCGCGCTGCACGCCTCGTTCATCGCGGCGTCCACCACCCGGCCTTCCGCGAGGCGGATGTACTTGGCGTCCTGCCCGCCGATCTCGAAGATGGTGTCCACGCGCGGGTCGAAGTGCAGCGCGCCCTCCGCGTGCGCGGCGATCTCGTTCAGCACGAAGACCGCGCCGGGCCCGTAGCAGGCCGAGAGGAGGGAGCCCACGATCTCGCGCCCGCTGCCGGTCGCGCCGAACGCGAGCACGGGCTCGCGCCCCGCCGGGCCGGCGAGGAAACGCTCCATCAGCGCGAGCGCGGCGCCCACGGGATCGCCGTTCGTGCTCCGGTATCCCTCCCACACGGGCTCCCGGCTTGCCGCGTCCAGCGCGACCGCCTTGGAGCCCGTCGAGCCGATGTCGAACCCCAGGACGACGCCGCCCCCCGAGGGAGCGGCGGGCGGGCGGGAGGGCATCCGGCGCACCTGCCCCAGGTAGGTCCCGAGCGCGGGAATCGACTCGAACTGCGCGCGCTGGGGCGGCACCGACAGCCGCTCGAGCGGGGGGGGCGCCTCGCGGGACTCGACGGCCGCGGCGGCGGCCCCGAGCGCCTCGAAGTAGAGATGGTCGTCGGTGACGGGATCGAGGCGCAGCCCATTCCGTTCCGCGAACTCCTCGAAACGGGCCCGGATGCGCAGGCTGCGGCCGACGCCGCCGAGCAGCAGCAGGCGCGGCGGGCAGGCGCGCGTCTTGATCAGGACCTGCACGTTCTGGCATACCGCGTCGTACAAGCCCGCGAGGATCCGCTCCCGACGCTCGCCCTTGTTGGCGAGGTGCGTCATATCAGTCTTGAGGATGACGGGGCACCGGCCCGAGAGCGGCGCCGGATCCGTCACGCCTTCGCATTCCCGGCTGGCATCCTCGATGGAGAGCCCGAAGCGCTCCACGAGCTGGCGCAGGAAGTTCCCGGTGCCCTGGGAGCAGCGCGAGTTCGCGCGGAAGAGCTCGAGGCCCGGCGCGCGCGCCTCGAGCACCGAGAAGCCGTGCGCGCCGATCGACACGAGGGTCGCGGGAGCGTCGCCGTGCAGGAACCGGTGCCCACCGACCTGCGCTTCCTTCAGCGGAATGGCCGGCAGCGCGAGGCCACGGGCGAACCGCCCGGTGACCGCGGCGCCCGCGACGGACTCCCAGCCGAACTCGGGGAGGACGCGGAGCAGGAGGGGCACGGGGTCCTTGTGGTGCTCCTCGATCCGGCGGCGGGTCCAGACCACCCCGTCGCCGTTGGACCCGCGGGACAGCTCGACGATCTTGACCGTCTCCGCCCCGATATCGATGCCGAGCCAGCGAACGCTCACGACCCGCCCGGGACGCCCGCCGGCGGTGCTTCCGCCATGTCGAAAACTATAGGCCATGCACGTTCGGTATTCAACCCTCGGCGTCGACGAAATCCGTGACTGGCGCGCCCTGCTCAGCCGAATTCGACGAGCCGGTGCCGCGGATGCTGCTCGGCGATCCAGCGCCGGTCCCACTCGTTCTTGAAGAGGACCACCGGGCGGTCGAGGCGGTCCCGCACGAGGAAGGCCACGCCCGCCGGGCGGAACTCAGCCGGATCGCCCTCGAGCCACGCGCTGCTCACGTAGGGCAGCGGCTCGACGACGCACGGGACACCGTACTCGTCGCGCAAGCGGTACTCGAGCACGTCGAACTGCAGGCGTCCCACCGCCGCCACGATGGGCCGCGTGTGTGGATCGTCCCACCGCCGCAAGATCTGGACCGTTCCCTCGCGCGTGAGCTGGTCCATCCCCTTGTCGAACGCCTTGCGTTTGCCCGGGTCCCGCGCGCGCACCTCGGCGAACACCTCGGGCGGAAACGCGGGCAGCGCCCGGAACTCGAACCCGCCTTCGACCGAGAGCGTGTCGCCGATGCTGAACTGGCCGGAGCTGATGACGCCCACGATGTCGCCCGGGTACGCGACCTCCAGACGGCTGCGATCGCGCGCCACCAGCGTCTGCGGCTGAGACAACCGGACCTCCCGGCCGGTCCGGTGGTGCCGC
>CAYHEI010000332.1:0-4116 GCA_964355385.1 uncultured bacterium
CTCGGGCACGGGGCCCGGGTAGGCGCCGAGCGGGGGCCTGGAGCGAGCAGCGCGAGGCGCCGCTGGCCCTCGTCGTGCTCGAGGCGATCGGGGAGCCGCCGGTCCGTGGGGCGCTGCCCGCGGGCGCGGTCGCGTGGGCGGACGAGAAAGTGGCCGTGGCGCCCAAGCACGCGGCGCTGGCTCGGGCCCTGCTCGGCGGCGTGGCGCTGACCGAGCGGGCCACCGCGGCCCCGGCGGCGGGCTCCGGGGCGGGCGGCGGGACGTTCGCGCTGGCCTCCGGCGTGCGGGTCGAGCCGCCCGGGATCGTCTGGTGGCCGGGGCGGCTGGGGAGCGCGACGACGTCCACGGGCCCCGAGCTCGCGATGCTCCTGGCGGCGGCGGTGCGCGAGCTTGGGGAGATCGAAGCCCGGATCGTCGAGATCGAGGCGGATCTTTCGGAAGCCCGCCGCAAGGAGAGCGAAGCGCGCGTGGAGTCCGCGCGCATCGACCAGCGGCTCCACGGGCGCCGGGGCGAGCGCGCGACGCTGGAGCAGACCGCCGAGGAGAACGCGGCGCTCGTCGAGCGGCTTCGGCGGGAGCTGGACGGCCTGCGGGCCGAGCGCCAGCGCGCCGAGCAGGTGCTGCGCGACCGCGAGGAAGGCTACGCGGGGGAGCGCCGTCGGCAGGACGAGCTGGCGGGCCGCCTCTACGGGGCGCAGGATGCCGCCGGCGCGAAACGCGACGCGGTCGCCGCGCTGGACCGGGAGACCGAGGAAGCCCGGGGCGATCTCGAGGTCCACCAGAACGCCATCGTCGGGTTCGAGGGGGCGTTTCACCAGGCGCAGGCCCAGTTCGACCTGGTCAAGCACGAGTTCTCGAACGAGTTCGGCTCCGAAATGGGCCGGTTTGACGAGCTGGCCGCGCAGGGGCTCACGGACGAGGAGGCGGCGCAGCTCGTCCGTCTCGAGGCGCGGCTGGCGCAGATGGGGGAGGGCGTCAACCTCATGGCGCTCGAGGAATTCGGCGAGCTGCAGGCGCGGTACGCCGAGTACCAAAAACAAATCGAGGACCTGCGCCGGTCGCGGGAATCGCTGACCCGCGCGATTCAGCGGCTGGACCGCGAGTCGGAGCGGCGGTTCGAAGAGACCTTCGAGACCATCCGCGCGAACTTTCACACGATGTTCCGGCGGCTCTTCGGCGGCGGCGAGGCGGATCTGCGGATCGTGGAGAACGAGGAGGGAGAGCGCGGCGTGGAGATCGAGGCCAAGCCGCCCGGCAAGCGCACGCAGTCCATCGCGCTCCTCTCGGGCGGCGAGCGGGCGCTGGTGTCCACGTCGCTTCTCTTCGCCCTCTACATGACCAAGCCGTCGCCGTTCTGCTTCCTGGACGAGCTGGACGCGCCGCTGGACGACGCGAACACCGACCGGTTCATGAAGATGCTGAAGGAGTTCAGCGCGCAGACGCAGTTCATCGCGATCACGCACAACAAGCACACCATGGAGCTGGTCGAGACGCTGTACGGGATCACCATGGAGGAGCCCGGCGTGTCGAAGGTGGTCTCCGTCCGGATGCTCAACCCGGCGGCCGCGCAACCGGTGGCGACGTGACGCACCGAGCGGGAGCGAGGCGCGCGCGACCGGCGGCTGTGCCGTCGGTCGCGGCCTTGCTTACGTTGTTGGCCCTTCTCAATGGATGTGCGACGCTGTTTCATGGTCCGAAGCAGGCGATCGAGGTGACGTCGCAGCCGCGCGGCGCCGTGATCGCGCTGGACGGCCGGGCCGTCGGCATCACGCCCGCGAGCGTGAACGTCGAGCGCTCGCAGCAGCACATGACGCTGCGTTACACGAAGGAAGGCTACAACCCCGACGAGATCGGGCTGCGCCGCGAGTTCAACTGGCTCACGCCGATCGAGGACTACGGGGGCTGTTTTGCGTTTACCTTCCTCTACTACCTCGCCCGCTACCGGGTCGACGGCGTCGGGTACCTTGCGACTTCCGCGCTTTTCAGCAGCCTGCTCTACGGCAGCCCGATCTTCGCCATCGACGCGATCACCGGGGCGATCTGGAAGCAATCGCCTCCGGCCGCAGAGGTGGTGCTGAGTCGAGCGGCGGAACCACCGCCCGCCTCGTTGGAGCCGGCGACGGCGGGCGCGACGCTCTCCATCGCTCCCGCGCTCTCGGCGTCCGTCCCCGCCCTCTCCGCGACTCAGGCGCCTTAGGCTCGCGCATGTCCGCCGGGCCGCCGGTGAACCGTCCGCGGTTGTTCCTGGCGAGCTGTGTCGCGATGGTCACGCTCGCGCTCACGTTCTCCATCCGCAGCGACATCCTGAGCGAGATGGGGCGCACGTTCGATCTCTCGCACCGGCAGCAGGGGCTGATCCTCGCCGCGGTGAGCTGGGGCTACCCCGTCGCGATCCTGGTGGCGGCGCCGCTCGTGGACGCCATCGGCATGGGGCGGCTGATGGGGCTGGGCTGCGTCGCGCATCTCGCCGGGCTGGCCCTCACCATCGCGTCGCCCGCGTACGGCTTTCCGGTGCTGCTCGCGGCTTCCTTCCTCATCGGCGTCGCGGACGGGCTGGTGGAAGCCGTCATCAACCCGCTCGTCGCCACGATGTACCCGCGGGACAAGACCGGCCGGATCAGCGCGCTGCACGCGGCCTGGCCGCTGGGCCTGATCATCGGCGGACTGCTCTGCCTCGCGCTGAACCGCTGGGTGGGCTGGCAGGGGAAGATGGCGCTCGTGCTGGTGGCGGCCGCGGGCTATGGGCTCCTCATCCTGGGCCAGCGCTTCCCCCGCACGGAGCGCGCGGCCTCGGGCCTCCCCGCGTCGGTGATGTTCCGCGAGGCGGTCCGGCCCGGCTTCTTGGTGCTCCTGGTCTGCATGGCCTTCACCGCGGTGACCGAGGTCGGGCCGGACCAGTGGATCGGATCGGTCATGACCGACACGACCGGCATTCGGGGCATCACCTTCCTGATCTACACCTCGGTCATCATGTACGTGATGCGGCTGTACGGCGGCACGCTGGCGCGGCTCCTCTCGCCGTTCGGCCTGCTGGCGGCTTCCTGCGCCCTGGCGGGGACGGGGCTCTTTTGGCTGAGCCACGCCTTCAGTCCGCTCGTCGCGCTGGCCGCCTGCACGGTCTTCGCGGTGGGGAAGACCTGCTTGTGGACGACGCTCCTGGGCGTGACCGCGGAGCGTTACCCGCGGGGCGGCTCGCTGTTGTTCGCGCTGCTCGGCGCGACGGGAATGCTCGCGGCGGGCGCCTCCGGGCCGCTGATCGGCCATGTGTATGACCGCGCGACGATCGCCCGCCTGCCGCCCCCGCTCGTCCAGCGGGTCGTGGTGGACGGGCGGCTGAGCCCGGCCGCGCGCGCGACTCTCTCTTCGCCCGCGGACCTCGCCGCCCTGCGCGCAGCCGCGCGCCAGGGCGCGGCGACGCCCTTCCGGGTCCTCGCGCTGCTGCCCGTCCTGCCCCTGTTCGTGTACCTCGGGCTCTGGTTTCATCACCGCCGCCGCGGCGGCTGGCGGGCGGTGCGGCTGTGAGCTCGCGGACTCGCTCTCGGCATCGGTGGATCAATCTTGTTGACCGCGCCGAAACGGCGCAGCAGCCGTGATTGAAGCCGACCGCGCGCGGCGGAGCCTGGAGCTCCGCTACATCCAGCTCTACTTCTGGATCTACTGCCTCATGTGCCTCAACGGCACGTACCTGAACCTCTTCCTGAAGCGGGAGTCGGGGCTGACGGGGACGCAGATCGGGTTCCTGTCGGGCTCGCTCTCCGCGGCCGGCGTCATCCTGACGCCGCTCATCGGCCTCCGGTTCGACGCCTCGCGCCGCCGCCCGGCTTTCCTCTCCAACCTGGCGCTCCTGGCCGGGCTCGCGTCCTGCCTCTACATGCTCCCGGTGCCGTGGTACGCGCTCATCCCCGTCGCGGTCCTCTTCGCCTGCGGCTGGCTGCCCATCGTTCCGCTGAACGACTCGATCGCGAACACCGAGCAGGTGACGGGCGCCAGCCGGCACGGCTACGGCGGCTACCGGCGCTGGGGAACCGTCGGCTTCGCGCTGGCGGGCGGCCTCTCCGGCCAGCTCACCGGCGCGTTCGGCCTGCGCGCCGCCTTCGTGGCGTACGCGCTGTGCGC
>CAYHEI010000333.1:0-4115 GCA_964355385.1 uncultured bacterium
GCCCGTTCGTGGCCGACGAGGCCGGCTGGACCGGCGCGGTGCCGGTCGTGGCGGTGGGCAGCCACGACACCGCGAGCGCGGTCGCGGCGGTGCCCGAACTCGACGCGGCGTCGGCGTACATCAGCAGCGGCACCTGGAGCCTGATGGGGATCGAAGCGGCCGAGCCGGTGATCACCGACGCGTCGCTCGCGCTCAACTTCACCAATGAGGGCGGCCTGGGCGGGACGATCAGGCTGCTCAAGAACATCATGGGGCTCTGGCTGGTGCAGGAGTGCCAGCGGCAGTGGGAGCGCGAGGGAACCGCGTACCGGTGGGAGGACCTACTCGCGCGCGCGGAGGCGGCGCCGCCTTTCGCGGCGCTCGTGGATCCGGACGCGCCGGAGTTCCTCGCGCCCGGCGACATGCCCGCGGCGCTCCGGGCCTGGTGCGCGCGCGCCGGGCAGCCCGCGCCGGACGGGGTGGGGCCGCTGGTCCGCTGCTGCCTGGAGAGCCTGGCGCTCAAGTACCGCGTCGTCCTGGACCACCTGGAATCGCTGGCGGGGCGCCAGCTGGAGACGATTCGTATCGTGGGCGGCGGGAGCCTGAACGCGCTGCTCTGCGGGTTCACGGCGGACGCGTGCCGGCGGCCGGTCGTGGCCGGGCCCGTGGAGGCCACGGCGCTCGGGAGTATCATGGTCCAGGCCGTCGCCACCGGGCGGCTCGGCAGCGTCGCGGAGGGCCGGCGGGCCGTGGCGGCGTCGGTCGAGCGCAAGGCGTTCGCTCCCACGGCGGACGCGGGACGGTGGGACACGGCGCTGGCGCGGTTCAAGGAACTCATCAAGGGAGGAACGAGGAATGCGTGAGCGAATGAAGCGGAGTGCGTGGATCGTGGCGGTGGGACTGCTGTGGGGGTGCGGGCAACGCGAGCCCGCGATCAACCCGAACCGGATCACGCTCGCCGTGATTCCCAAGGGCACGACGCACGAGTTCTGGAAGAGCATCCACGCGGGGGCCGTGCAGGCCGCCCGCGAGGCGGACGTGGATATCATCTGGAAGGGACCGCTCAAGGAGGACGACCGCGAGGGGCAGGTCGCCGTGGTCGAGGACATGACGCGGCGGGGCGTGAAGGGCATCGTGCTGGCGCCGCTGGACGACGCGGCGCTGCAGGCGCCCGTGGCGGCGGCGAAGAAGGCCGGGGTGCCCGTCGTCATCATTGACTCGGGGCTCAAGGGGAAGGACTTCGCCAGCTTCGTCGCCACGGACAACGAGAAGGGCGGCCGGCTCGCGGGCGCGCAGCTGGCGCGCCTGCTTCACGGCAAGGGAAAAGTGTTGATGCTCCGGTACCAAGAGGGTTCCGCGTCCACGGCCCAGCGTGAGCGGGGGTTCCTCGCGGAGATCAAGCGCCACCGGGGCATCAAGGTGGTGAGTGCCAACCAGTACGGTGGCGCGACGACGGAGTCGGCGTACCGGGCGAGCGAGAACCTCCTCGCGCCGTACAAGAAGGACGGGCGATTGACCATTCAAGGGATCTTCTGTCCCAACGAGTCCACGACGTTCGGGATGCTGCGCGCCTTACAGGACGGGGGGCTCGCGGGGAGCGTGCGGTTCGTCGGCTTCGACAGCTCGGCGAAGCTGGTGGAGGGGCTGCGGGCCGGCCTGCTCGACGGCCTCGTGCTGCAGAATCCCGTCAAGATGGGCTACCTCGGGGTGAAGACGATGGTTGCCCATCTGAAGCACAAGAAGGTTCCCGCCCGCGTGGACACCGGCGTCCAGCTCGTCACGAAGGCGAACATGGACGAGCCCGCCGTCCAGGCCGTGCTCACCCCCGATCTGAGCATCTTGAAGTGAACCTCCGCCGCCTGGGGGCGGCTATTGGTCCGGTCGCCGGTCTGGTGGCGGTCTATGCAGTGTTCGCGCTCTTCGGGCCGTCCAGCTTCTCGACCGCCGCCAACCTGGAGACCATCGCCCGGCAGACCGCCATCGTGGGCGCGGCGGCGCTGGGCGCCACCTTGGTCATCGTCGCGGGCGGCATCGACCTCTCCATCGGCTCGATCGTGGCGTGCGGCACGGTGGTCGTCGCGGGCCTGCTGGCGGCCGGGGTCCCGCCCTTCCTGGCCGCGGCCGGGGGCGTGGCGGCCGGGCTGCTCTTCGGGGCGATCAACGGGCTCCTCGTCACGCGTCTGCGCGTCGGGCCGTTCATCGTCACGCTGGGCACGCTCTTGGTCATCCGCGGCCTCGCCAAGGGGCTGGCCCACGAACAGAAGATCGACGCGCCCATGACCTGGCTGGGCGACCTGCTCGCGCAGCTTTCCCCCGAGCGCCGGTGGCTGCTCCTCCCGCCGGGGGTCTGGATGGTGATCGTCCTCGCCGTCGGCGTGGCGTGCCTTCTGCGCCTCAGCACGTTCGGCCGGTCGGCCGTCGCCACGGGGTCCAACGAAGAGGCGGCCCGCCTCTCGGGCATCCCCGTGAACGCGATCAAGCTCGGCGTGTACGTTCTGGGCGGCGGGTTCGCCGGCCTGGCGGGCGTCTTCCAGTTCTCCCGCCTCACGGTGGGGGACCCGACGGTCGCGACGGGGCTCGAGCTGGACGTCATCGCCGCGGTCGTCATCGGCGGCGGGAGCCTCGCGGGCGGCGAGGGCTCCGTGCTGGGCAGCCTCGTGGGTGCGCTGATCATGACGACGATCCGCTCCGGCTGTTCCCAGATGGGCCTCGCCAACTGGATCCAGGAGATCGTCACCGGCGGCATCATCGTCGGCGCCGTCGCCCTCGACCGCCTCCGTCGCCGTGAGGGCCGCGGGCGGGGAGGGGCTTGACTTGGATAAATCGGATATGTATTATCCGAGAAACATGCTTAACAGCTTGTTGAGCCAGACCACCGTGAACGGGATCAGGGTGCTGCTGTGCCTCGCGCTCCGGCCCGCGGGCGCGATTGCGACTCCCCGGAAGCTGGCGGGGTCATTGCGCCTCTCGCCGACGTATCTGGCCAAGACCACCCGGATGCTGGTCCGATCCGGGATTCTCAGGGCGCATCATGGGGCCAAAGGCGGGGTTGCCCTGGCCCGGTTGCCGCGGGACATCAGCCTGCTCGAGGTCGTGGAGGCCTGTCAGGGGAAGATCCTGGGGGCCTATTGCGTCGGGGGGCCGGCTCCGCTCGGCGTCTGTGCGTTCCACCGTTCGATGATGGAGTTGCAGGATGTGGCCACGAATGTTCTTTCCAAGTGGAACCTGGGCGGCCTGGTCGCGCGGCCGTCTCCGGCCCGTTTGATTCGAGGTCGAACGGAGTGCCGGATGTCCAGGGCGGTGGAGAGCCTCTAGATGATCGTCGCCCGTCTCTTTTCCGTTCTGGCCGTCGCGGTTGCGCTGTTGGACCTTTCGTCGCGTACGGCCGAGGCGGTGGAGGCATCGTCCTATTTCGAGGAGAACTGCGCGGCGTGCCACAGCCTCGGGGAGGCGGGCGGAGCGGGCCCGGGGCTCGCGGGTCTCTTCAAGCGGCGGAGCCGGGAATGGGTCGGTCGGTTCATTCTCGATCCCGGCGCGGTGGTGGCGAGCGGGGACCGGTATGCCGTGAAGCTGGTCGCCGATTTCGACGGGACGGTCATGCCCTCCATCGAAGGCATGACCCCGGACATCGCGAAGTCCCTGGCCGCCTTCCTGGAGTCGAAGACCGGGAAGCCGGGAAGCCCGGCGGTGCGCGGCCCGGCGCGGGCTGCGGCGTCACCCGCCGAAGTGTCGGCGGGCAAGGAATACTTCTCGGGCCGGAAGGCGCTCAACGGAGGCGGGGCGGCCTGTCATTCCTGCCATGATGTCCGGGAACTGCCGGGGTGGGGCGGAGGGACGCTGGGGCCCGATCTCACCGGCGCGGCCAAACGCCTGAACGGCCGGCAGGGGCTGGAGGGGTGGCTGGCGGCGCCTCCGACCCCCGTCATGAAGTCGCTCTTCCGGGACCGTCCGCTGGCCGGGGAGGAGGTCTCCGGCCTGGCCGCCTACCTGGAGTCCTTGTCGGGAGACGGCTTCGGGGCCGGTCGCGCGCGATGGTTTCCGTTGCTGGGGGTGGGCGGGGGCGTGTTCCTTTTGGGTATTATGGAGTTAGTATGGCGCGGCCGGTTACGGGGCGTTGGCCGGAATATTGTCGAAGC
>CAYHEI010000334.1:0-4093 GCA_964355385.1 uncultured bacterium
GGTTTACCGGCTCACCGGGCTTGGCGGTGGGCGGGCGTTCCGCCTACGGCTACTCGCCGTAGGCGCCATATCAATGGCTCAGCCATGGATCGCGGCAGTGTGTTCATCGTGCGGTACCTCCATAGAGGGTCAAATCTCCCCAGGTGCTCGGGTGATCCAGCCCCGCCTCGCCCCGCGGCATCGCCCAGAACATCTCCTCCGCGCGCGGACCTGTCATCCGGCGGATGGCCGCGTTGAACCCGATCCGCATCTCCGGGCGCGGCGCCACGCCGAGCGCCTTCCACGGCACGAGCGCCTCGATCCGCCACGTGGTCACCCCGAGCCGCAGCTGCGGCCGCCACGGGGCCCCGAGCTCGGTCGAAGGGGCGGTCCCGATCCCCGGGATCCCGTGGAGGGAGGAGGCGACGAGCAACGGCGTCGCCGTCGTCCCATCCGCCTTCACCGCGTCCCCGTCGTGGTGCACCGCGATCGCGACCGCGCGCGCGCCGTCCGGCCCGCCGCCGCGGGGAACGAGCGCGAGGTGCAGCGTGGTCGGGCCGTAGCCCTCCTCGCGGCGGCCGGAGGCTTCGATCAGGAACTCGGCGAAGTCCGCGTCACGCCAGTACGCGGCGGGATCGAGCAGCTCGGAGGTCTCGTCCGCGACTTCCACCGCGACGGCGAGCCCCTCGTCGTTCCAGGCCGCGAACGCCTCCGCGAACCCCGACGCGTCCAGGTCGTTCGCGAGCCGGAGGCTCTTGAGCCGCGCGGCGTCCCGCGGCCAGTCCTCCAGCTCGCCGTCCACCGAGAAGCCGGGCGCCAGCCGGGGGATGGATTGGCTCGGTCGCGCGCCCGCGAGCCGGTCGTCGGTAAAGTGCTCCGGCAGTTCGGCGGGCGGCAGGCCCGCCTTGTGCAGCGCCTCGAGCTCGCCATTGACGGCCGTCGCGGCCGCCACCAGGGCCGCCCGGGGCGCGCTCGCCGCATCGAGGAAGCCCCACGCGTTCGCCGGAACGTCCCGGTATCCCGTCCAGCCCGCGCCGACGGCGAACGGCAGCGCGGCCGCCCCCCGCACCGCGCGTCGGTACCCGGCCGCCTGGCCCTCGGGCGTCCGGACCACGTCGCCCTCCCCCACGAGAAGCTTCTGCCCGGTCTCGAGCACGAGCACCGGCTTCCCCGTCGCCTCGAACACGCTCTCGAGATACCGGCGCGGGATCCGCCCGTCCGGGCTCCACACGGAGAACGTGAGCACGTCCACGTACGCCGCGAGCGCCTGGATCACCGGCACAGGCAGCGCGGGATCGAGGAGCGGCCCGAGGTTCAGGTAGTTGGGGAAGCGCGCGCGGACCTCCTGCTGGACCTTCGCGCCGTACGCGGAGTAGACCAGCCGCGCGAACGCCTGCCCGTCCTGGTCGATCCCCTCGTACTGGTCCCAGCCGACCCGGGCCGCGAGCTCCTCGAAGGAACGGACCGAGGGCATGCGGGCCTGGAGCTGGCGGGGATCCGCGCGGCACTGCTCGCGCAGGAACGCCACGACGCGTCCCTTGGACGCGGACTCCGGTTTCAACGCCGCGTAGGCCAGGAGGAGCTGACGCGGCGTCGGCACGGGCGTGGACTCCCACAGGACGCCGGCGACCGCCGGGCTGCGATCCACCGACCCCGCCACCGCCTCGCACGCCTTCACGGCGGACGACGCGTACCAGTCCTCGAACACGCCCTGGAGCAATCCCGCGTTCCAGGTGTTGAGCGAGAGCGAGACGACCGCGGGCAGCTCGTCCGCGTGCGGCAGCCACGCCGCAAGCGGCGCGCCGTACCCGAGAGCGCCGAAGCCCCAGCTCGCGGCGTTCGTCACGGCCGCGGCCACGAAGGCGCCCGCGTCCGCGTCGCGCGCGTCCGGCGACACGCCGTTGAGCAGCGGCAGGAACCCGCGCCGCCCCTTCGGCGAGACGTACCACCACCGCTCGCCCTCGTAGCCGTGGTCGTCGAGCCAGCGCGCGACGAACGCCATCCGGTTGAGCGTGCGCCAGACGCGGGAGGTGCCCGCGCGCTCCAGGTGCCACCAGCCCGGCTTGCCCACCCGTTCCGTCACGCGCTCGCGGATGTTGGAGCGCAGGGCGAGGACCAGCAGCAGCCCCACGACGAGCGCCCCGGACGAGACGGCGATGGCGATCTTGGCCCCGCAGGACATCACCATGAGTCTATCGCCGCTCCTCCGCCCACGCCACCGGAGGTGGCGAAGTCAACAATCCGTTCCACTCGGCGTGGGCCGTCCTCGGCCCTAGAAGCGCAAGCGGAAGGACGCCTGATGCCGCGCCGCCAGGCCCCGCCGGCCCGCCGTCCACGCGTAATCCAGCGCGTAGGGTCCGAGTTCGTACGTCGCTCCCGCCGCGGGCGCCCCGTCGTCCCAGCCGCCCCGCACGGCCGCCACCGGGAGGACGCGCGCTTCCGCGCCCGCGTGCACGCCCACGGCGGGCGCGCCCTCCCGCACCACGGCGTCGGCCGCGACCAGCAGCCGGCTCCGCCAGCCGCGCCAGGCCAAGCCCAGCGCGAGCCCGCGGTCGAGCCGGTCGCGCGCCCCCGTGCTCCAGGCCAACACGCTCGCGGCGTTCTCCACGGTGACGGAACAGACGAACGGCTGCGCGAGCCACGGCTGCGCCGTCGCGCCAAGATCGAGCGCCGCTCCGCCCGCGGTGAAGTCGAAGAGCCGCTGGCGCAGCCCCTTCACCGTGACGCCCGCGCGCAACTGGTAGACCACGTCGCGCGCCCAGGAGACGAGAAGCGCGTCCTCCGCGTCGTCCTCCCTCGTCCCCACGACCGTCCCCAGCCCGTCCACGCGCTCGAATCCGCCGCCGAACCGCCGCGCCCACGCGGCGCCCCAGGTGCCAGCCGCGTCCGTCAGCCACGAGCCCGCGAGCGACGCGATCGTGCCCTGCGGCGCGCCCGTCTCCAGCATCGCGGCCGCCTGCCACACCTCGGGCCCGGACCGCGCGAGCCCCGCCGGGTTCCAGAACCCCGCGTCCGCGTCCGTCGCGACCGCCCGCGCGGCGCCGCCCATCCCCCGCCACCGCGCCCCGCCGGGCAGGACCTCGAGGAACGCCGACGCCCCCGCCGCGGCGTGCACCGGGGCGGGCGCGAACGCGAGGAGGGCCAAGAGGGACATCATGGATACGGAAGCGGACCTTCGAACATATTGACGTCGCCCCACACGCGCCACACTTGAAGGTGACCGGTGCGCGCGGGATCCCCGACGGCACTGACGATGAACCCGGTGCTCCAACCGTCCACGTTGTACTGGAGCCACACGGGGCTCCGCGTGGGCGCCCAGCCCAGCTCGTCGAACCCCGGCGCGGGGCGCGTCCAGGCGACGGGCGCGCCCGCGGGAACCTGCGCGGGCCACGGCCCGGCCTTCGGGAACCCGTCCGTCGTGGAATAGTGAATGCGCGCCAGCTCCGTGAGGCGGCGCAGATCGATTTCGATCTCCGCGGTCCGCGCCTTGAGGGCCGCCCGCACCGTGAACTTCGCCCAGGTCATGATCATCTGGGCCAGCGCCGCGAACAGGATCCCCGCGATCGCCGTCGCGATCATGATCTCCACCAGAGTGAACCCGCGCTCCCCGCGCCCCCGCCGTTGCACCCGCCTATCTTCTCACAGCTCCGATCCGCGACATCCCTGCCCCGCCGTATAATGGCTCAGGCTCCCTTCCATGGGCGAAACGCGCATCGAGCTCAAGCACCTCCTGGAGGATTTGCGGGACACCTACCCGCACCCGGAAGAGGAGGTCGTCGTCTCCGAGCTGGTCGCGAACGCCCTGGACTCCGGCGCGACGCGCCTGGCGTTCGACGCGGACGTCGAGGCGGGAACGCTCACGCTCGTCGACGACGGGAGGGGCATGACGGCCCGGCAGCTCAAGAGCTACCATGACATCGCCGCCACCGGCAAGGCGCGCGGGACCGGCATCGGCTTCGCGGGCGTCGGGGCCAAGATCGCCCTGCTCGGCGCGGAGCACGTCGTCACCGAGACGCGCCGGGGCGCGTATCACCGCGCGACCCGCTGGACGCTGGAGTCGCCGCGCCGAGCGCCCTGGACCTACGTCCCGCCGGCGGGACTCGTCGGACCGCCC
>CAYHEI010000335.1:0-4081 GCA_964355385.1 uncultured bacterium
GGCGACGCCCGGCGCCGGGCCGCGGTCTGTGACCGCGTGCCCGAGCGCGCGCGCGACGCGCAGACCGGCAAGATCAACTCCTCCGAAAAGATGGTCAACGAAGGGATCCGCTACATGGATCCTGACAAGGCACTCTGGCAGAAGGCACAGGAGATCGGGCGCCGGACAGCGGACGAACAATTGGTTGCGGCCCTGAAACGGCTCCCGGAAATCCAGAAGGATCGGGGATACTATCCCGCGGGCGCACCGGGCGAGGTCTACGGGAAGCCCGGAGAGTTTATCGACATCGCGCACTTCGACTCGTCCGGCCGCCTGTTCATGTGGCGGGTGGCCGCCGGGATGATCCGCGAACGGCCGCTGGCGGGATTCGGCCCGGGAGGATTCGGTCCGGCCTACCCGGAACGGCAAGCGCGGCTCGCGGCCGCCCGGCCGGGAACGGCCTGGTTCTACACCGACAACGCGCACAACGACTGGCTGCAGCTTCCCGCCGAAGAGGGCGTCCCCGTCTTCGGGCTGTGGATCTGGGTCTGGGCGGTCTTCATCCGCATGGCCCGGCGGCGCTGGCGGCGGGGGAGCGGCGATGCGCTCGGCCTGCTCCTGGGATTCGCGGCTTTCCAGGTGAACGCGATCGTGAACTTTCCGTGGTATCTCCTGCCCGCGCACGGGTGGTTCTGGCTTTCATTCGGCTGGCTCCTCGCGGGCGAGCGGTCCAAAGCCCCGGCGCCACCGGGTTCTTACCGGCGCGCCGCCATGGCGGTCTGCGCGCTCTTGTCCGCGGCGATGGGGGGCCGTGACCTGGTCGCGAACGGCTGGCTCAAGCTCTCCGGCGACGCCGTCGCGGCCGCCCGCTGGCCGCAGGCGCGCGTCGCGGCCGAGCGGAGTATCGCGCGGCGGGGCTTCTGGGAGGGGGGCGTGCGCGCGGAGGCGAACGCATCCAGCGCGGCGTTTAATCTCGGCGACTTCGCGGGCGCCGAGGCGCACGCCCGGGAGGCGATCCGGCTTGCGCCTGGAAGCCCCTCGGCGTGGGTCCAGCTCGGGCTGGCGTCGGCCCGCGCCGGGAAGCTCGACGAGGCCGTGGCGGCGTGCCGCCGTGCGCTGGAGCTCAATCCTGGGCAAGCTGACGCGTGTCATGTGCTCGGGAACGTGGCGTTCCTCGAGCACGATCTGCGGGGCGCCGACGAATGGTGGAGCCGGGCGGTGGACGCGAACCCCGCGCTGACGGGCGCCCGCGACAGCCTGGCAGCGCTTCGGCGGACCCACCCCCGTCGTTGATTTTCCGGCCCGGTTCGTGTCAAATGATAGCCCATTATGGCTAGAATGACGATCGCGACGCCGCAGGCCCCGCAACCGATCGGGCCCTACGTGCAGGGCATCCGCGCGGGGGACTTGCTCTTCCTCTCGGGGCAGCTGCCGCTCGATCCGCTCACGGGCTCGCTGGTCCGCTCGGGCATCCGGGCGCAAACGCGCCGCGTGCTCGACAATCTGAAGGCCGTCCTCGAAGCGGCGGGCGCCACCCTCGCGCACATCGTCCGCCTGACGCTCTACGTGAAGACGCTCGATGACGTGCCGCAGGCGAACGAGGTCATCGCGGAGCTCCTCACACCGCACCTGCCGACGCGGATGACCGTCGAGGTGCCGCGCCTCCCCAAGGATGCGTCGGTCGCGATGGACGCCATCGCGTACCTGGGCTCCTGATGCCGACCGACCCGCTCGTCGTCGTCGCCGTCTTCGCGGTTCTCGGACTGGCCTTTCCGGCCGCGCCGCTGATCGTTTCCCAGATCATCGCGCCGCGGAACCCGGGCAAGGAGAAGAACCGTCCGTACGAGTGCGGCACGGTGGAAGCGGGGGACCCCTGGGGGCAGTTCAAGATCCAGTTCTACATGTACGGCCTGATCTTCCTCGTGTTCGACATCGAGGCGCTCTTTCTCTTCCCCTGGGCGGTCGTGTTCAAGCTGGCTGGGCCGCTCGGCCTGCTCGAGATGCTGGTCTTCATCGGACTGCTGGTCCTGGGGTGGCTCTACGCCTGGAAGCAGGGCGCGCTGGAGTGGGAATGATCCATGGTTGAGGGTGTCTTTATCCTGATGAAGGACACGATCATGCGGCAGGCCGCGTTGGTCGTGCCGGCGCCGCTCCTGCCGATCCTGGCCGCGGTCGTGTCCAGCACCGCCATTCTGGTGTTCGCGCCCGTCACGATGATGTTCCTGACCTGGTTCGAGCGCAAGATCGTGGCCCGCTTTCAGGACCGCCTGGGCCCCAATCGCGTCGGGCCGTTCGGCCTCCTCCAGCCGATCGCGGACGGCATCAAGATGATCCTGAAGGAGGACATCATCCCCGTCGGCGCCGACCGCTGGGTGCACCACCTGACGCCCGTGCTCGCGGTGGTCCCCGTGCTGGCGCTGTTCCTTGTGCTCCCGTTCGGGCGAGGGATGGTGGCGGCGGACCTGAACGTGGGCGTCCTGTTCTTCCTGGGCGTGTCCGGCGTCCAGACCCCGCTGGTGATCGCGGCGGGGTGGGGCTCCCACAGCAAGTTCTCCGTGCTCGGCAGCATGCGAGCGGCCGCCCAGATCCTCTCCTACGAGCTCCCGATGGTGCTGGTCATCGTGGCCGTGGTGATGGCGTCGGGCAGCATGTCCACGAGCGCCATCGTGGACGCCCAGGCGTCCGGCTGGTACGTGCTGACGCCCTGGGGCGCGGCGGGCGCGCTCATCTTTCTCCTGGCAGCGACGGCGGAGTCGAACCGGACGCCCTTCGACATGGCCGAGGCGGAGTCCGAACTCGTGGCCGGGTTCCACACCGAGTACACCGGCTTCAAGTTCGCCCTCTTCCAGATGGCCGAGTTCCTCAGCGCGTTCGCGGCCGGAGGTCTGGCCGTCACCGTCTTCTTCGGGGGCTGGCATGGCCCCGCCTTCCTTCCTTCCTGGGCGTGGTTCGTCCTCAAGATGTACGCCGTCTTCTTCGTGCTCGTCTGGTTCCGCGCCACGCTGCCGCGCTTCCGGATCGACCAGCTCCTCGCGGTCGCCTGGAAGTTCCTCTTCCCGATGAGCCTCCTGGTGATCGCGTCGGCGGCGGCGTGGACCGTCCTGGACCGCGTCCCCGCGTTGATCGTGAGCCTGGTCCTGCTCCTGGGGGGGTGGTGGCTCGGCTCGGCGGTGCTGCTCCGGGAGTTCGCGGCGATGAACAAGCCGCGGAGTTTCGCGCGTGCCGGCTGAGGTCGCGTTCGCGGCACTGGCCGCGATGGCGCTCGGCGGGGGCGTCCTGGCCGTCGTCGCGGCGGGTCTCTTCCGCTCGGCGATCGGGCTGATGATCTCCCTGATGGGGATCGCCGGGTTGTTCCTCGCGCAGCGCGCGGAGTTCCTGGCCGTGGTGCAGATCCTCATCTACGTGGGCGGCGTGTCGGTGCTGATCGTGTTCGCGATCTTGTTGACGGAGCGGGACGGGAAGATGCAGGTGCTCTTGAACCGCCTGGCGCCGATGGCCGCGGTCGTGGGCGCCGCGCTGGCATGCGGGCTCGCGCTCGCGATTTGGGGCTCCGGCCTCGCCGACGCGCCCCCCGCCGCGGTGACCGCCGCGGATCTCGGCGGCGCGTTCCTGAACCAGTTCCTGGTCCCGTTCGAGGCGGTATCCCTGCTGCTGCTCGTGGCGCTCGTCGGAGCGCTCGTGATCGCGAGGGAATGATGCTCAGCGTCAAAGCCTATGCCGTCGTGTCCGCGGCCCTGTTCGGCCTGGGGGTGTACGGCGCCCTGGCGCTACGGCACGTCATAGCCGTCATGATCGGCATGGAGCTGATGTTCAGCGCGGCGGCGCTGAACTTCGTGGCGTTTTCCCGCCTGCATCCGGTCGCGCAGGCGGTCTCCGGCCAGGTGTTCGCGGTCTTCATCATCACCGTCGCGGCGGCCGAGACCATCGTGGGGCTCGCCCTCGTGCTCTCGCTCTTCCGCAGCGTCAAGTCGCCCCAGCTCGACCGGTACGACCTCCTTAAATGGTGATATACGCCTTCGCTTCGCTCCGGCGCGTTCACGCCGCCACGGCCGCCGCGGGGGGGGCGGCCCCCCCCCCCAGGGGGCCCCCCCCCCCCCCCGCC
>CAYHEI010000336.1:0-4034 GCA_964355385.1 uncultured bacterium
AGCACCGCGAGCAACCGCGCCTGCCGCCGCGCGTCCAGCGCCGCCAGCACGTCGTCGAGCAGCAGCAGCGGCAGGCGGCCGAGCGCCGCGGCCAGGTGCTCCGCCGAGGCGAGCGCGAGCGCCAGGATCGCGGTCCAGGCCTCGCCGGACGATCCGCTGTGTCTCAGAAGCCGCCCGTCGAGCGCCAGCGCCACGTCGTCCCGGTGCGGACCCGCGAGCGTCGTCCCCACGGCACGGTCCCGCTCGCGGCCGGCCGCGAACGCGGCGCGCAGCGCGTCCTCCCACGCCGCGGCTCCCACCGGCTTCGCATCCGTTCCCGCGCTCTCCACCGTCGCCCGGTACGCGACCCCGAGCGCCTTCGCCCCCTCGTCGCCCGCCAGTTCCCGGTGCCACGCGGCCGCGCGCGGGGCGAGCGCTTCCGTCGCCTGCGTCCGCCGGGCGAGCAGTTCGCCGCCCGCGCGCGCCAGCGGCTCCTCCCAGATCTCCACCGCCTCCGGCGGCGTCGCCGCGTCCCCCAGCGCGCGGTTGCGCTGCCGCAGCGCGCGGCGGTATTCCCGCAGCGCCGCGTGGTACGCGGGCTCGCATTGCTCGAGCAGCACGTCGAGCAGCGCGCGCCGCGCGGCCGGCGGACCCGCGACCTGGTCCCGATCCTCGGGGCCCACGAACAGCACCGGCAGCCGCCCGATCCAGCGGGGCCGCGGCACGACCTTCCCGTTCAGCGCAAGCCGCGCGCTCCCGGCGGGGCCCAGCGCCACCGCCAGCCGGTCCGTTCGGCCGTCGCGCTCCACCCGGCCCTCGACGAGCGCGCGCTCGGCGCCGTAGCGCACCATCGTTTAGCCGTCCCCCTCGCCGAGCCCCAACAGCTCCACGGCGCGAAGCAGGTTGGTCTTCCCCTGCGCGTTACGGCCCGTGAGAACCGTGAGTCGCGCCGGCACCGGGAGCTCCAACTCCGCGTAGCCGCGGAAGTCTGCGAGGGTTAGGGCCGCCAACGTCATGAAAGCGCTTGCACCATGCGGATTTTCATTGTAACCGGCTCCTCGCCCCCAAGGCAACTCCGCTATCATTGTTCTAATGGCGCGCGTTCCGGCACCCCGCGCGACGCTCCATCCGCTTGACTCCCCGCGCGCGGTCCGCTACGATGGCTGTCGTTACGTATTGATCGCTCGGATGACCGTCCGGCAGACGGCACCGCGGGCAATCGGGGGAAACCCCAAGGAGTCGGATCGCTTCACCATATGCCGCTGGCCAAAGACGACAAGCAGACGCTGATCACGTCCTACCGGACGCATGACAGGGACACGGGGTCGCCCGAAGTGCAGGTGGCCCTCCTGTCCAAGCGGATCGATGCGCTGGCCGACCATTTCAAGGCGCACGCCAAGGATCACTCGTCGCGGCGCGGGCTCGTGAAGCTCCTGAACCAGCGGAGACGGCACCTCAACTACCTGAAGACACATAACTTCGACCGGTACCGGGCCGTCATCGACAAGCTGGGACTGCGAAAGTAAGCGACACCAACCGGGCGCCCGATCGGGGCGCCCCGACAATCGAGAAGGCCGGGCGGCGGGTCCGCCCCCCCTCACACCTCAAAGGAGACCGAAGGAACATGGGAGAGAAGATTCAGCACGCGATCGGGGGGAGACCCCTGTCATTCGACGCCGGCACCTTGGCCCGGCAGGCCGACGGGGCCGTCCTGGCCCAATACGGCGAGACGGTCGTCCTGGCGGCGACGGTCATGGGCCGGCGCGACGTGGTGGGGAAGGACTACTTCCCGCTCATGGTGGACTACCGCGAGCGGATGTACGCCGGCGGCAAGGTCCCCGGCGGGTTCTTCAAGCGCGAGGGGAAGCCCCGCGACAAGGAAGTCCTGAGCAGCCGCCTGGTGGACCGCACCCTGCGACCGCTCTTCGACGAGACCGTGCGCCGCGAGGTGCAGGTGGACGTGCTCGTGCTCTGCGCCGACGGCGTGAACGATCCGGACGTGCTGGCGCTCAACGCCGCCGCCGCCGCGGTCCACATGTCCGCCGCGCCCTTTCACGGGCCCGTCGCGGCCGTCCGCGTGGGCAAGGTCGACGGGGCGTTCGTGACGAACCCCACGCTCGAGCAGATGAAGACCAGCGACTTGGACCTGGTCATCGCCGCCAATGCCGAGCGCGTGGTGATGATCGAGGGCAGCGCGAACCAGCTTCCGGAGGCCGACATCAAGGCCGCCATGGAACACGCGCTGGCCGAGGTCAAGCCGTTGCTCAAGATGATGGAAGATTTGCGCGCGGCCCTGGGAAAGCCCAAGGCCGAGATCGCCGCGCCCCCGACGGCCCCTGCCGAGGTGGCGAACGCGATCCGCAACGCCGCCGCGGCGAAGCTCAAGGCCGCGATCGCCAACCCCGACAAGCTCGCGCGCGAGGCGGGCACCGCGAAAGCCAAGGAAGAGATCGAGGCCGAGTTCGGCGCCAAGCATCCCGACCATGCGGTCGCCATCGGCCACCTGCTCGCGGAGCTCGAGTGGGAAGCGGTGCGGGACATGGTGCTGGACGGCGGCACGCGCGCCGACGGCCGCAAGTACGACGAAATCCGGCCGGTCTCCTGCACGCTGGGCGTTCTGCCCCGCACGCACGGCAGCGCGGTGTTCCAGCGCGGCCAGACGCAGGCCCTGGTCGTCCTGACGCTCGGGACCGAGGAGGACGCGCAGAAGCTCGAGGCGCTCGAGTCCACGACGTTCAAGCGGTTCATGCTTCACTACAACTTCCCCTCGTATTCCGTCGGCGAGGTCAAGCCCTCGCGCGGACCCGGGCGGCGCGAGATCGGCCACGGGCACCTCGCGGAAAAGGCGTTCGCGCACGTGCTTCCGTCCCAGGAAGAGTTCACGTACGTGATCCGGGCCGTCTCGGAGATCATGGAGTCGAACGGCTCCTCCTCCCAAGCCACGGTCTGCGGCACCTCCCTCGCGCTCATGGACGCGGGCGTGCCGCTCAAGGCCGCGGTCGCGGGCATCTCCATCGGGCTCATCCAGCGCGACGGCCCCTCGGCCAAGCGCGCGCTCATCACCGACATCCAGGGCATCGAGGACGGGATGGGCGACATGGACTTCAAGGTCGCGGGCACCGCGGCCGGCGTCACGGCCATTCAGCTCGACGTCAAGGCGCACGGCATCCCGGCGGACATCCTCGCGGAGGCCCTCGGGAAGGCCTGCGAGGCGCGCGCGAAGATCCTGGCGGTCATGAACGACGCCATCGCCGCGCCGCGGGCCGCGCTGTCCCCGCACGCGCCGCGCGTGCAGGTCATCCAAATCCCGCCCGATAAGATCGGCGGCGTGATCGGCAGCGGCGGGAAGACCATCCGCAAGCTGATCGCGGAGTCCGGCTGCAAGAAGATCGAGATCCTGGACGACACGGGCCGCATCCTGGTCGTCGCGATGAACGAGGAGACCCTCACGCGCGGCGTCGAGATGATCAAGGCCATGACCGAGGTGCCCGAGGTCGGCAAGATCTACAACGGCCGGGTCAGCAAGATCGTGGACTTCGGCGCGTTCGTGGAGATCCTGCCCGGGACGGACGGCCTGGTCCACGTCTCGCAGCTCGACTTCCACCGCGTCAACCACCCCTCCGACGTGCTCAAGGAGGGCGACGAGGTGATGGTGAAGGTCATCGAGGTGGACGCCGGCACCGGCAAGATCCGCCTCTCGCGCAAGGAGGCCATGGCCGAACAGCGCGCCGCGGGCGGGGGCGATCCCCTGGCGGCCCCTTCGGACGACCTGCCGCCCCCGATCCCCGTGGAGGAGCTGGAAGCCGAGCTGGCGGCCGACGGGCCGCAGCCGGAGGCCGGCGCCCATGAACGGCACGCGGAGACCACGACGGCGGGCGGCGGCTTCGGCGCCCCGCGCGGCGGCGGGTATCGCGGCGGCGGAGGGGGCGGTGGTGGCGGCTACCGCGGAGGAAGTGGTGGCGACGGCGGATACCGAGGCGGCAGCGGCGGCTCGGGTGGCGGCGGCGGATACCGCGGTGGCGGAGGCGGTGGTGGCGGCTACCGGGGCGGCAGCG
>CAYHEI010000337.1:0-4026 GCA_964355385.1 uncultured bacterium
GAAGCCCGGCATCGTCGCGTGCAGATCGACCCCGATGAAATATTTCCGCGGCCGTAAGGCCGCGGCCCCATTGAAGCGCCCCGTACAGGTCCGCCCCGGACAGGTTCGCCCCATTTCCGCGGCCGTAAGGCCGCGGCCCCATTGAAGCGCGGTTGCGTGTGCCGCCGCCGTCGTCCCCTCCAGCCATTTCCGCGGCCGTAAGGCCGCGGCCCCATTGAAGCGCCTTCTCGTGGCCCTTCCACTCGTCCGTTATTGTATTTCCGCGGCCGAAAGGCCGCCGCAGTGGGAGAAGATGGCCGTGCGGAAGTGCTCGTCGTTGCGGAAGCCGCACGCCCACTTCTTCACCGACTGGATCTTGCTGTTGATCCCTTCCAGCCCCGCCGTCCCGATCGGGTGCGCCAGGTAGTTCAAGATCCCAGTCAGGTGGGCCTTGAGCGTCGCCGCCACGTACGGCGCCCACATGATTCATGTCCACGCCCTGAATCCCGGCCTTCTGCTCGGGCGTCAAGGTCTGCCAGCACCGCTCCAGACTGTCCTG
The DNA here is from genome assembly GCA_964355385.1 of uncultured bacterium. Classification (GTDB taxonomy): domain Bacteria; phylum Oederibacteriota; class CAKKQC01; order CAKKQC01; family CAKKQC01; genus CAYHEI01. Next base: position 539 of record CAYHEI010000337.1, read on the forward strand.
CTTGCGATCCCGCTCCACCGTTCCCGTCTCCAAGTCCGCGACGAGCGTGTGGTACCGATGCCCTTTCGCAATGGCCTTCTCGTCGACGCCGACGTACCGCAACGGCGTGGCCTCCTTGCGGGCCTGACCGCGCGCCACCGCCCGGGTCAAGATGCCCCACGCCTCGTCCCGCGAGAGGGTCAGCAGACGCCCGGCCGCCGTCAGACTGCATGCCTTGAGCACGTCGATCGCGAAACGCTCGAACTGCAATGTAAAGCGGCTGCGGGGCTCCGCCCACGGCACCCGCGCCTGCACCACCCCGTCCGTCGGACACTTCACCCGCGGCACCCGCGCGTGCACGTACGTGTGCAGCTGGCAGGTGTTCAAATGCTGCCAGACCCGCGGTTCGGCGTGGTCGTAGCCGGCCACTTCCGTGCCGCACGTCGGGCACATCCACCTGACACCCCAGCCGGGATGGCCTCATGCTAACCCACGGAGACCCCGGAAGCGGTCTTAACTTTTGGGAGGTTTTACTGGCCCAGCCCCCGCCGTAGGATAGCGCCGCCGATGCCCTCACACGGATTGCTTAGCGCCCGCGGTCAGCGGGGAGCGGCCCTGCTGGAGCTGGCCCTCATTCTCCCGCTCTTCGTGGCGGTCATCTACGGCGTCTGGGGCGTCGCCCTCGCGGCCCGCGCCCGTTGGCAGCTCGCCACGGTCGCGCATGCGGTCATGCGCGAGGTCGCGGCGGGGACGCTGGATCCGTGGACGCTGAAGGGGCTGGCGCAGAGCTACGCCGAGGCCGATCCCGGCCGGTTCTCGGCGCTGACGGTGGAGGTCGCGCCCGAAGACCTGGGCCTGGGCGCCTCGGGGGGCCTCGCCGGGCTCGTGGCGTCCTGGCTGTCGGACCTCGTCACCGGTGTGCGCGTGACCGTGACGGCGTCCTACCGCCTGACCGGGCCCCTGCGGCGCGTGTTCCCGGAGGGAGTGCATATGTCCTATTCCAACACCGTGCTCGTCGATCCATGGAAATACCCCATCGCGCGCCTCGCCTCGGTCATCGGCCTGCCCTCGTTCTGACGCTCGCGTCCGCCGCCTGTTGTTTCGGATGGGCGGTCGTCGCGGGCGGCGGAGGGGAGGACGGGGAGTTCCTCGTCCCCGGCGCGCGGGCGGTGCTGACCGGCCGCGTGGAGGTGAATCGCGTGCCCGCGAGCTACACCGTGTATGACGGCGTGGCGAGCGCCGACGCCTGCGTCGCGCGGGCGCGGCGCGCGGGGTGGCGCCCGGTGGGCCGGGAGGCGGGCGCGCTTCCGACGGCGGAAGGACGGGTGACGGCCCGGACGTTCGCGCGCGGGGACGAACGCTTGCTGCTCGCCTGGACGGCGCGCGGGGCGGAGCGGCTCGCCGTCGCGCGCTTCGCGGGCGAGCTGCCGGTCCTGCCGGCGACGGGAGACGCGCCCGGCCGCGAGCCCGCGGGGTTGCCCCGTCCGCCGGGTTCCCGGCGGCTCCTGCATCTCGCGGGCGAGGGCTTCGAGGCCGCGTGGTACCGGGCGCCCGGACGGCCGGGGGAGCTGACGCGGCGGGCCGCGGCCCGTTTGGAAGCCGCCGGCTGGCGCGTCACGCGGTCGGGCGCGGCGGCGATCACGGCCGCGCGCGGTGCGGGCCGTCCGGTCTCGTTCGTCGCTGCGGCCGACGGCGACGGGACCGCCGCGTTCGTCTTGGCGGCGACGGAATGAACCCTCGTGCGACGCTCGGCATCGGGCTCGGGTGCGGCGTCCTGGCCGCGGCGCTGTCCTACGGCTGGCTCGCCTCGAAGGAGCGCGCCTTCGAGGCGCTCAGCTCGCCGGCGCCGGCGCTCGTCGCGGCGAAGTTCATCGGCGCGGGTGCCCGCCTCGACAAGACACTCGTCACCGTGCGGCAGATTCCGCGCGCGTACATCCAAGCCGGGGCGCTGCGCTCCGCCGAGGAGGCCGAGGGTCAGATCGCGCTCGCGCCGTTCGCGCCCGGCGAGCAAATCCTCGCGAACAAGCTCGCGACCCGGGGGATGGCGCTCGCGCTGGCGGTGTCCCCGGGCAAGCGGGCCGTCACCGTGTCCGTGGACGCCGCCTCGGGGGTCGCGGGGCTGCTCAAGCCGGGCGACCTGGTGGACGTTTTCGTGACGCTGGACGAGAAGGAGCCGCGCACGTTCGTGCACCTTCAGGCGGCCGGCGTGCTGGCGGTGGGCCGGAACTTCAGCCCGCAGCAGGCGCCCGAGGAGCACGGCCGGTTCGGGCACGAGGCGGCGACGGACACCGTCACGATGGAGATGTCGCCGTACGAGGCCGAGCAGCTCACGCATCTCGAGCAGGTCGGCCGGATCAAGCTCGCGCTGCGCGCCCCGGGGGACCGGGAGCGGATCGCCCTGCCGCCGATCACCGGCCGCCGGGCGGGCGGCGGACCGGAAGCCGAAGAGGTGAAGCGCCGGTGAGGACGGCCTGGCTCCTGCTCGCCGCGCTCCTGCCGGTCGGCGTCCGGGCCGACGCCCCGGCGGACCTGATCGAGGTGGACGTGCAGGCCGTCGAGGTCAACAAGTCCCGGCTGCTGAAGCTCGGGCTGAGCTGGCGCGCCCTTCTGCGCGACGCGACCGTCGGCTTCGGTCCCGGGCTGGTGACCTTCGGCCCCGAGAGCATGCTCGTGGCGGAGTCCGCGCTGCTGGGCACGTTCGACAACGGGCGCCTCGACGCGTTCGTCCGCACGCTGCAGGACCGCAGCGCCGGCAAGCTCCTGTCGAAGCCGAAGCTGCTGACGGTGAGCGGTTCCCCGGCGAGCTTCCTGGTCGGCGGCGAGATTCCCTACATCGTCATCGGCCAGAACGGCCACGTGACCGTCACCTGGAAGGAGTACGGCATGCGCCTCGCCATCCGCCCCGAGCGGCGCGGCGACGCGATCCGCACTCACGTGCGCGCCGAATCCTCGACCGTGGATCCGGTGCACACGGTGGTGCTGCCCAACGGCATCTACATGCCGGCCCTGAAGACCCGGTGGGCCGAGGCGGACGTCGAACTGGCCAACCACGCGACGGTGATTATCGCGGGGCTCATTCAGGAGGAGGACAACACGATCACCTCGGGCATCCCGGTTCTCGCCGACCTGCCGGTGCTGGGCTGGCTCTTCCGGACGACGCGCACGGAGCGCGCCGAGATGGAGCTGGTGATCTTCGTGACGCCGTCGCTCGTGGCGGGGCAGCCCGGCCCGGCCGGGCCCTGATGTCCCGCCTCGTCCTGGTCTGCGGGGCGAAGGGCGGGGTGGGGACGACCGCCGTGGCGGCCAACCTCGCGGCCGTGCTCGCGGGCGAGGGGCCCGCCGCGCTGCTGCCGCTGCCGGGCGGGCGGGCGGACGACCTCGGGCTCTGGTTCGGGCTCGAGGCCGGCGAGGGAGGTCCGGCGCTGCGGCCGATCGCCGCCGCGGGTGTCCCGGAGCTGCTCGCCGCAGCGGCCTGCCGCGCCGGGGAGCGCCTCGATCTCTTCCGTCCG
>CAYHEI010000338.1:0-4005 GCA_964355385.1 uncultured bacterium
GCGGCGGGAAATCCGTCGCCCTCGTCAGCGACGCCGGCACGCCCGCGGTGTCCGCCCCCGGCGGCCCGCTGGTGGCGGCCTGCGCCGTGGCCGGACTGCGCGTCGTCCCGATTCCCGGGCCGTCGGCCGTCACGTGCGCCGTCTCCGCCGCCGGCCTGCCGGGCAACGGCTTCGTCTTCGTGGGCTTCCTCCCCCGTGCGCGGGGGCGGGCGGCCCGCCTGATCGCGCGGGCGGCGGCGCTCGACAGCCCCATCGTCGCCTTCGAGGGACCCGGGCGGCTCGCGAAGACCCTGGCGCTCCTGCACGAGAAATGGCCGGAGGCCCGGGTGGTGGTCGCCCGGGAGATGAGCAAGGTGCACGAAGAGTTTCTGCGGGGGCGCCCCGATGAGGTGCTGGCGGCGTGGGGCACGCGGCCCGGGAAAGGCGAGGTCACCCTCGTGATGAAGATATGAAGCTCGGCAAGGTCTACGTGACGCGCCGCATCCCGGACGCGGGGCTGAACCTGATTCTTGAGAGGACGGACGCGCGCGTCAATCCGCACGACCGCGTGCTCACGCGCCGCGAACTCCTGCGGGAAGTCCGCGGCGTGGACGGCCTCGTCCCGCTCCTGACGGATCCCATCGACGTCGCCGTCATGGACGCCGCCGGTCCCCAATTGAAGGTGATCGCGAACTACGCGGTGGGGTTCAACAACATTGATGTCGCCGCGGCGACCGCGCGGAAGATTCCCGTGACGAACACGCCGGGCGTGCTGACGGAAACGACGGCCGACCTCGCGTGGGCGCTCCTCATGGCGGTGGCGCGGCGCATCGTCGAGAGCGACCGGTTCACGCGGGCGGGGAAGTTCAAGGGCTGGGGGCCCATGATGTTTCTCGGCCACGACGTCCACGGGAAAACGCTCGGCGTCGTCGGGTTCGGGCGCATCGGGCAGGCGGCGGCGAGGCGCGCGGCCGGATTCGGGATGCGCATCCTCGCGTTCGATCCCAAGCCGGATGAGGCGGCGGCGCGCGGGCTGGGCGCGCGTCTCGTGGATCTCCCGACTCTGCTCCGTGAGTCCGACTTCATCTCCCTCCACACCCTGCTCACGCCGGACACGCGGCACCTCATCGGCGAGAAGGAGTTGCGCTCGATGAAGCCGACGGCGATTCTCGTGAACACCTCGCGCGGGCCGGTGATTGATGAGAACGCGCTTGTGAAGGCGTTGAAATCCGGATGGATCGGAGGGGCCGGCCTGGATGTCTACGAACACGAGCCGAGGCTCGCCGCGGGCCTGACCAAACAGTGGAACGCCGTCATCGTCCCGCACATCGCCAGCGCGACGATAGAAACACGCGGTAAAATGGCGGAAATCGCCGCCACCAATCTCATCGCCGTGCTGGAGGGGAAGCGTCCCCCCAATCTCGTCAACCCGGAAGTCTTTGCCACACCCGCGTACTCCGTACGACCTCCCGCGTGACGATACGGGGTTTTGTCGGTCGTAGGGGCGGGGCTTGCCCCCGCCCGCCGTTGTGCGCATCCTCATAGCCCCGGATTCCTTCAAGGGAAGCCTGACGGCGTCCCAGGCCGCCGCCGCCATCGCGCGCGGCATCCACCGCGCGTGGCCGGTGGGCCTCATCCTCGCGGCGTACCTCGCTCTCTGCGCGGCGAGTCTGGACCACGAGAACGGGACGAGCGACGAGGGCTTCTTCCTCTACACCGGCTACCGCACGCTCACCGAGTGGAACTTCGCGCACAGCGAGGACCATCCGCCTCTCATGCGAATGCTCAACGCGCTCCCGCTTCTCCTCCCGCCGGGCGTCCGGATGCCTGACCCCGCCCGGGCGCCCGAGCCCGGCGGACCGGCCCCGGAGGAGGAGGACAGCATCATTCGGCGCCGGCTCGAGCCGCTCAACCGAGCCGCGTGCGAGATGCTGTACCACACCGGGAACAATCCGGACCGGCTGATCCTGCTCGGACGACTCTCCAGCGTGGTCTGCGGAGCGCTGGCTCTCGCCGGTACCTGGACGCTCGGCCGGATGATCGCGGGCGCGCGCGTCGGGTGGCTCGCCGCAGCGCTCCTGGCCGCGAGCCCGGTCTTCCTCACCTATGCACGACTGATCAAAGAGGAGGTCGGGCTCACGGCAACACTCACCTGGCTCCTCGTCGCGCTCCTCCGGTGGCGCCGCCGGCCGACCCCGGCGCGCGCGGGCCTGGCGGGGGTGGTCTTCGGCGCCGCGCTCCTCATGAAGCTGTCGGCCGCGGCACTCCTGCCTGTCGTGGCGTGGACGTTGCTCTCGCGACGGCGGGCGTCCCGGGTGCGGTCGGTGGGCGCGTTGGCGTTGGCCACCTGGCTCACCCTCGTGGCCGGGTACGGTGGGACGGGCCTGGCACTTCCGCATGACGTGGACCAGGGCCTTCTGGCGGCCGCCTTCCCTGACGCGTCCGCCAGGGCGGCGGCCGGGACGGTCCTCCGGTGGACGCCGCTCCCGGCAGGGTTCCTCACCGCCGGGCTTTACCAGTTTTGCAAGCTTGACCCGGACTCGCCCGAGGCGGGACGGGACCACTTCGGCCGCGCGACCATCGTGGCCTACGGACTGGGGGTGGTGGCGAAGTCCCCCGAGGGTTTCCTCGTCCTGCTGGGGCTCTCTCTGGCCGGCTGGTCGCGGCGGACTTGGATCCGGTTCAGACTGCCCGTGGCGGCTGGAGCGGCCTTCGCCGGAGCAGTACTCCTCGCCGCCCGCACCGCCCAGTACGACCTCTACGGCGGCGTCCGCTACCTCCTGCCGGTGTGGCCGCTGATGTGCCTGGCCGCTGCGTCGTTTCTCTGCGCGCATCATCGGAGAACAGCCCGGTGGATCGCGGGGCTGGCGGTAACGGCGCACCTCACCGCGGGAGTGATCGCGGCGCGGCACCCGCTCCCCTACGCGAACCTTCTCTTCGGCGGGACGGCGGGCGCCCACCGCTGGCTGACCGGGACGGACGTGGACTGGGGACAGGAACTCAAATTGCTGGCGCGGTACGTCCGGTCCACCGGCACGAGCGACCTCATCCTTTCCTACATCGGGTCCGCCAGCCCTGAGACTTATGGACTGCGCTACCAAGGCATGGAGATGGCGGACCTGGCGCGCCTGCGCCACGTCCCCCGACTGGGTGGCGACGCGCCACGGCGGGAGATCCTCGCGGTGAGCGCGGCGGCACTCATGCAGGTGCAACCGGGCCGCCCGCCCGTCCCGTGGACCGTGCCGCACGAGCCGGAGGCGGTGCTGGGCGGGGTGCTGTTCGTCTACGACATCACGCGCAACAAGGATCTGCACCTCCGCCTGGCGCAGTACTACCTCTTAGCCGGACGGCCCGAGGAGTTCAAGCGGGAAAGCCGGCGGATTCGCGTCATCGCTCCGGCGGACGCGGCGTCGCACGAGACGCTCGCGGACCTGTGCGACCGGCTGGGATTCCCGGCGCTCGCGCGGGAGGAGCGGGCGGTCGCGGTCCGGGCCAGGTTAGCCGCCGGGCGATGACGAGGAACGTGGCCTCGAATGGCAGAGCCGGCCGGTGTTGATCTCTCCTACCATGCGGATCCTCATAGCTCTCGACTCATTCAAGGGATCTCTCACGGCAGCTCAAGCTGCTCGGGCGATCGCGCTCGGGGTGCGCCGGGCATTGCCGCGCGCCCGACTCGATCTCCTCCCCCTCGCGGACGGCGGGGAGGGGACGGTGGACGCGCTTGTGGCGGCGGCCGGCGGGCGGATCGTCCGGAGGCGCGTCGCGGGTCCCCTCGGCCGGCCTGTCTCCGCCGCGCTCGGACTTCTTGACGGCGGGCGGACGGCGGTGGTGGAGGTCGCCCAGGCCGCCGGCCTGAAAAAATTCAGCATGGAGCTGGGCGGCAAGAGCCCCCAGGTCATCTTCTCCGACGCGGACCTGGAGCGAGCCGTGGAGGCGTGCTTCTGGGGCATCTTCGGCATCAAGGGGGAGACGTGCAACGCGGGCAGCCGCGTGCTCGTGCAGGAGGGCATCTACGACGACTTCGTG
>CAYHEI010000339.1:0-3995 GCA_964355385.1 uncultured bacterium
CCCATCAGGATGTCATCCTCCCGCATGAGCCGACAGATGTGCTTGAACCCCACGGGCGTCTCGTGCAATTCCAGGCCATGGGCCCGGGCGATCCGGTCCAGGAGAAAGCTCCCGGAGACGGTCTTGACCACGCCGCCCGTCAACTTGCGCTCCCGGATCATGAACAGCAGCAACAGGGCGTAGATGAGGTGGGGGGAGAGGGTGGTCCCGTCGTTCGAAACAATGCCCACCCGGTCGCCGTCGCCGTCGGTGGCGATGCCCAGCAGCGCCCGGTGGCGGGGCACCGCCTCCATGAGTTCCCTAAGATTCTTCTCGACGGGCTCCGGCGCGTCGAGACCGCAGAACATCGGGTCGAGGCGGTCGTGGATGCGCACGATGCGCAGCGGGAGACCGCGCAGGACCGCGTCCAGACGGCCGAGCTGCACGCCGCCCATGGGATCGTGGACGACCGTCCCGCGGAGCCGCCGCAACGCGCGCAGGTCCACCAGGGACCGGATCATCGCGTCGTACGCGGGGGTGAAAGTCACGCGGCGCACCGCTCCCCCGTCGCGGGGCGGGCGGCGGCCGAGCGCGGCGACGATCGGGCCGATGACCGTCTCGTCCGGCGAGCCGCCGAAGTGGGGTTTTACCTTGACGCCGCTGTAGGCGGGCGGGTTGTGGCTGGCGGTGATCATCAGGCCGCCGTCGTACCGGCGTCGGAGGATCCACCACGAGAGCGCGGGGGTGGGGACCGGCTCCGCGGTGACGTCGGTCCGGAGCCCGTTGCCGGCGAGCACGCGCGCCGCCGCGAGCGCGAACCGCTCGCCTCCGAACCGCCCGTCGTAGCCGATGAGCACCCGGGCGCGACGGCCCCGGGCGCGCATGATCCAGTCCGCGAAGGCCTGCGCCACGACGCGCAGGTTGGCCGTTGTGAACCCGTCTCCGATGAGCGCGCGCCATCCATCTGTTCCGAATTGAATGGCCGGCTTCATGGTCGTTCTTAGCGAGCGGGCGCGGGGTTGGTGAGCCGATCCAGGAGGCCCGGCACCAGCTTGCGCATCTCCTCGAGCGTCGCGCCGGCGATCGTGTCCGAGGAGGCGGCGGTGCCCTCGGCGACGTTCACCAGCGTGGCGGTGAGGGAGAAGCCGGTGGCGGTCTTCTCCAGCCGGCTCACGACCATGGCCTGGAGCTTCAGCGCGCGTCCGAAGCGCGTGCCGCACTCCGCGTCCCCGCACGCCTCGAGGCCGAGCTGCGCCATGTCGGCGGCCGGGAAGAGGTCGTAGCCCCGCAGGCGCTTCACGCCGTCGCGCAGCCGCTGTCCCGCCCAATCCGCCTCTTCCTGGCTGACGCCGGCACCGAACGCCGGGAACGTCACCCCCGTCGCGATGCGGCCCGTGGGGGCGGCCGGGGCTTCGAGCGTGGGCGCCACGTCTACCTCGCGTGCGTGCACCGTTCCGTACGCCGCGCGCTCCATCTCTTCCTCTGTCTTCTCCACCCACAAGTTCGTGAACGAGATCTTCACGCCGATCGCGTACCCGCCGAACGAGTTCGTCAGGTACGACACGCCGGCCTTGACGACGTCGTTCGCGTGGATGCGCCAGGTCGCGGTGATCCCCGCCTCGATCTCGGTGTTGTTCTTGAGCGGGACCCCCCCGATCGTCCACGCGGCCGTCCGGAGGAACTCGGGCGGGTGGTTCGGCTTCATCTCCTGGACGGCCGAGTACGGGACGGGATCGAGCGGCTTCACGCCGTTCTCGGTCCAGGCCGCCGCCTGATATTGCCGCACGCCGATCTCCAGGCCGGGCGAGACGCCCCACAGCTTCAGGCTGGTCTCCAGCCCGATGGTGCCGAGGACGATCCCGCGCGCGGCGAAGGATTCCTTGAACGAGGTGTCCGAATCCGCGAACGGGGGGTTGGCAAGGGGCGCCGCGGGCGAACGGATCGTGAAGGAGTCCTTGCCCAGGGGCTGCGCGTACTCCACGTCCAGGTAGAGCCGCTGGCCGCCGATCATCTTGATGACGGAGAGCGCAGGGACCACCTGGGCGACGCCGAGTCCGCCGCCCGGCTCTTCGGAGGCGCCGTGGAGAATCTTGGTGAACTGCCTCGCCCCGCGGAGCGTGGCCGTGGGGAAGAACACCTTGGCCGCGGCGCTGCCCCAGAAGCCGGCCTCGGCGCTCGCCCAGAGCATGACCTGCGCCGACACCCCGGCGTCCCCGAGACCCTTTCCCGCGGCGCCGTCCACGAGGCTCGGATGCAGCGTCGTGCGCGTATGGGTGGCCTTGTCGTTCGGCGCCACGTCGTCGTCCCAGTATCTCGGCGGGCTGAAGTCGCGAAAATAGAACGGGAGGTAGAGGGAGACATCGCTCCCCTTGAGGAACCAGAGCGATCCGAGCCCGCGCCCGATGGTGAGTCCGAGGTCCGCGGACTCGCCGTTCCACGTTGACTTGAGGTGGTGCGGCGCGCCCAAGGGAATGTCGAGCGTCGAGACGGGCTGCGCGTCGGTCGAGGTGTTCTGCCCGAGGCCGTTGCCGCCCCCGTAGAGCATGAAATACGTGAGCCCCTTGGGCGCGGGAACGTAGCGCGGGGGCGGAAGCGCGCCCGCGGCGGCGGGGAGCAGCAGGGCGAGAGCGACCGCGTGCTTCATGGCCGACATTGTATCTCCTGGGTCACCGTCGCGTCAGCTTCGCCAGCACTTCGACGTGGGGGGTGTGGGGGAAGAAGTCGTACGGGACGGCCTCGTCCAGCCGGTAGGCCCCCGTGAGCGCGCCCAAGTCCTCGGCGAGCTTCTTGGGATTGCAGGAGACGTACAGCATCACCGGCGGGGCCACCCGGAGCAGCTGCGCGGCCATCTTGGGATGCATCCCGGCGCGGGGAGGGTCCAGGACGACGGCCCATTTGTCGGACAGGAAGGAGTAGTTCGAGAACCGGCGCAGGAAGACCAGCGAATCCTCCGCCACGAACTGGCAGTTCGCCACGCCGTTGCGCGCGGCGTTGGCCGTGGCGTCCTCCACCGCGGCGGCTTCGAGCTCGATGCCGATCGCGCGCTTGGCTTGGGGCGCGAGGGCGAGCGTGATCCCGCCCACGCCGGAGTAGAGGTCCACGAGCATCGGCCACCCGCTCTCCAGCATGATGCGCGCGCGCTCGATGAGCCGTTCCGCCATGACCACGTTGGGCTGGAAGAACGCGTACGGGGACAGGCTGAAGTCGACGCCCGCCAGCCGCTCCTCGAACCGCGGCTCCCCCAGCGGCGTCGCGCGGATCTCGCCGACCGCGAGATCGGCCTGCCGGTCCGTCACGCTCCAGAGGACCGAGGTGACGCCGCAGCCACGCAGGCGTTCCGCCAGCCCGGCCAGGGTCGCGGTGAAGGCGGCCGCGTCGGGCGGCGGCGCGGTCACGAGAATCGCCATCAGGTGTCCGGTCCGCTTGCCGTCCCGCAGGACCAGGTAGCGGAGCAGCCCCTCGTGGCGGCGCAAGTGGTACGGCGGGAGCGCGTGCTCCTCGGCCCAGCTCCGGGTCTCGTTCAGGATCCGCGGCACCGCCTCGTTCATGAGGAAGCATTCCTCCAGGTTGACGACGCCGTAGAAGCGCCCCTTGCGGCGCAGGCCGAGCGCGAGCCGGTCGTGGTCGAAGCCGAAGGCGAATTCCATCTTGTTGCGGTAGAACCAGGGCGAGGGGCTCGGCTCGATCGGCCGCAGCGCGTCCTTCCAGGGCGCCAGCAACCCGGCGAGCAGCTCGTCCTTGCGTGCGACCTGCGCCTCGTACGGCACGTCCTGCGTGGCGCACCCGCCGCACCACCCGAAGTGACGGCACCGCGCCGCCGATTCCGGAGGGGACACGGGGGCCTCGGGGAGGGGCGAAGGGGGATTCACGGGCACCATTATATAATCAGTTCATGCCCGCTGATCTCGGCCCCTCCTCGCTGCTCGCCCAGGCCAGCACCCTCCGGTTCCCGCCGGCCGCCATCACCCCCGCGCAGTACCGCGACGTCTTCAACCCGCACTACACCGTCGGCACGT
>CAYHEI010000340.1:0-3992 GCA_964355385.1 uncultured bacterium
TTCCGAGCGGTCAACATGATGTCCTTACCTCTGCCGAGCGTGCTCCTGCACGCTACGGCTGTCGCGAGGTCTTCCGAGCGGTCAACATGATGTCCTTACCTCTGCCGAGCGTGCTCCTGCACGCTATCATGGACGATCATGGCACGCTCGCGGGGCGCGCCGCCCGCGGGAACCTTCTGGCTGGCGGCGCTCGTGTTCCTACTCCTGGTCCTGCTGTCCACCGGCTACCTGGCCCATCTGGGGCTGAGCGGGGTGCCGTGGGGACCCGTCGCCCTCATTTCCGTCAGTCACTGGGGCGGGTGGGCGCTGTTGTTCGGCCTGGCGCTGTGGCCCGCCGCCCGCTGGCTGCCCCGCGCGTGGTTCCGCGCCCTCGCCGTCACGCTGCTCACGGCGGGACTGCTGATCCTGTACGCGGACGTGACGATCTACCGCCTGTTCCGCTTCCACCTCAACAGTCTCGTGGTGAACGTGCTGTTCAGCGGGTCGCTCGACGAGAGCGCGGACGTGGGCTGGCAGTCCCTCGCGACGTTCACGCTCGTCGGCGTCGCGCTCGTCGCGATCCAGCTCTGGTTCTTCGCGCGGGCCGAACCGCGGCTGCAACGACTGCGATCGTTCCACGGCGTCCGACCCCGGGCCGCCGTGGTGGCCGTGGTGCTGCTCGCCAACCTCGCTGACAAGGCGCTGTACGCTTGGAGCGACCTCGCGAACCGTCCCGGCTACCTCGGCGTCGCCCGGATCTACCCCCTGTACATCCGCGCGACGATGAAGCGGTTCGCCGAACGGCGTCTGGGCGTGCGGATCGAACGCGAGGAAGGCCTCGCGGTCGAGGAGCGGCGCAGCCTGCTGGCCTACCCGCCCGTCGCTCCGGGCGCGTGCGGCGGTATGAGACCGCCGGGCCCGTCCCCCAACATCCTCGTCATCGTCGTGGACGGCGTACGGGCTGATCTCCTCACCGAAGCGCACGCCCCCCACCTGACCGCTTGGAGCCGGCGCTGGTGGAACTACACCAACCACTTCAGCGGCGGGAACGCCACGCGGTTCGGCCTCTTCGCCATCATGTACGGGCTGCACGCGACCTACTGGGACGCGTTCCTGGCGGAGCGCCGGGGCCCCGCCCTGGTCGAGGCGCTACGGGCCCGCGACTACGACTTCAAGGTCATCTCGACGACGCGCCTGACGTGGCCCGAGCTGCGCAAGACGGCGTTCGTGGCGATCCCGGACGCGATCGAGGACCATTTGGGCGGGATCCGCCCGGCCGAGCGGGACGCGAAGCATCCGGCGCGCTTCCGGGAGTTCCTGGACCATGGTCGGAGGCCCGGACGGCCGTTCTTCGCCTTCGACTACGTCGTCTCCCCGCACGCCCCGTACGACTACCCCGCCGGCCGCGAGAAGTTCCTCCCGTCCGCCACCCACGTCAACTACGCGGTCGCCACCTGGCAGGGCTTCGACCAGAAGACGATCAACCGGTATTACAACGCGGTCCTATTCGGCGACGCGGTCGCGGGCGAGCTGATCGAGGCACTGGAACGGCGCGGACTCCTGGACTCGACGATCGTCGTCCTCACGAGCGACCACGGGGAGGAGTTCAACGAAACCGGCCACTGGGGCCACACGAGCGCCTTCTCGCGGTTCCAGGTCCAAGTCCCGCTGCTCGTCCACTACCCCGGACGGGGTTCCCGGCGCGTCTCCGCGCCGACGTCGAACGTGGACGTGGCTCCAACGCTGCTGGAGCTCGCCGGTTGCGCCGCGCTCGCCGCGAGCCACACGACGGGCCGTTCACTCCTCCGTCCCGGGCCCCGACCGCACCGGGTGATCACCGGCTGGCACCGCTGCGGCGTCTGGGCCGCGGGCGCCGTGATCGCCTTCAACACCGATTTCAAGCGCAAGCCCGAGCTCGGCGTCTTCGACGAAGCCTATCGCCCGCTGGAAGGGACGGCGCGGGCCACGGCGCTCGCGGCGGCCCGCCCGGCGCTGCGCCAGGTTCTGGACGAGCAGCGCCGCTTCCTGAAGTAGCCTTTCTCCGATTTGGAACCCGTTTTGGGGTTCCCTGATAGATAACGGCCTAGGGGCCTTGCAGCGTGTGGGACGGCTCCGCACGCCCGCCGGCCAGCCGCCCCGCGAACGTGATCCGCGCGGTCAGGGACTGCATCACCCCGAAGTCGCCGAACGGCACGGCGGCGTAGTCCGCGGCGATCCCGAAGTTCCCCTCCGTGAGCAGGCTCGCGCCGAACCCGAATCGCGGCTGCAGGGCGGTCACCCCCGCGCCCATGCTGCGCGCGCCGCCGCGGAGAAAGAGCCGCATGCCCGGGCCGTCCGCGGCGCGGCCGCCGAACCAGTAGACGAGTCCGCCGCCCGCGTCCCAAAGGCCCTCGAGCAGGCCCTCGCCCTCCCCCCCCAGACCGAAGCCATCCAGCCCCCCGCCCCCCCCCATGCCGCCCAGCCGCGCGAGCCCCAACCCCCACCCCCCCGCCAGGGCGAAGCCCGCGCCGCGGCCCCGCCCGAACGGACCCGCCTCGCCCCACGCGAGGAAGGTCGCCGCCGCGCTCACGGGCAACGCGACGAACGCCGCCGCCGCGATCCCGGCCCCCGTGGCGGCGTCCCCGGCCAGATCCTGCCGGATGCCCAGTCCCGTGAGGCGCGCGTCGATCCGCCCCCCTGTGGGGGTGGTCCACCGCTGCTGGGCGAACACGGTCCACGTCCATTCCTCGGCCCGCACCGTCCCCGTCGTCCCGCCGAAGCTGCCGTCCGCGAGCTCCGTCGTGGCCGGGATGCCCTCGCTGAACGTCCCCGCCCCGCGGGCGCCCAGGCGCGTGCCCTGCCACAGCGTCGCCTCGACGCCGAGCCCCGCCCAGCGCACGTCGACGCCCAGATAATTCTGGAACACCTCCGCGCTGAGCCCGCTCACCAAGTAGTCCTCCAGCGGCAGCCCGCCCGAACCGGCCCGGCACGCGCTCGCCTGGTTCCGCAGCGCCTCGCCGAAGCCCGTGCCCGGCCCCGGCGCCGCCGCAGCCAGCACCGTCGCCAGCAGCGCGCCGACCGCGAACATCATCGACGAAGAATCAGCTTGCCGGTCTGGCGGCCGTGGGTGGGATGCACCACCGCCCAGAGATACACGCCCGGCACCACGGGATCGCCCTCGCGGTTCTTCCCGTTCCACTCGACCGGCCCGCCCGTCATCTCGCCCTCGAAGACGAACCGCCCGCCGAGCGTGTACACGCGGACCATCGTTCCCATGTAGAGCCCCTCGAACTTCACCGTGCCGCGCACGGCCGTCTTCGGGTTGAACGGCACCGGATACACGCGCAGGACGGGCGGGTTGATCACGAGCGACGTCCCGCACGCCGCCCGCACCGCCTGGCCGCTTCCCGCGTCCGTCCCGGACGCCGTCACCGACAGCGTCACCGTACCCGCGTCCTCCGCGTTGTAGCGCCAGGTGAACGATTGGGAGCTGCGCGCGCCGAGCGTCACGGCCGCGGAAGCGGGGGCCAGGCGCGACGACAGTAAGGCCGCGCCCCCGGTGAGACTCAGCGAGACCGTGAGCCCGGTCACCGGAACCGGCCCCACGTTCTCGACCGTCAACCGGGCCTCCTCCCAGGCGCCCACCATCCCGGGGCTGGGGAAGGCGGCCAGCGTCGCGCGCAGGGGAGTGATTTCGAGCGTCCCGGAGCGCGGCGCGGCCAGGATCGCCTCCCCGTTCACGTCGAGACCGGAGGCCGTCGCGGTGAAGTCGACCAGGCCGCCGCCGGTCGCGCTGAACGTCCAGCGGAAGGTCCGCGTCTCCCCGGTCGCGATCGTCACGGTTCCGGACACGGGTCCCGTGCGCAGCGCGAGGAGCGCCGCCCCGGAGGTCGCCCACAACGTAGCCGTCACGTCACGCACGGCGAGGGACCCCGCGTTGACGACGGCGTAGGTCACCGTGACCGTCTCGCCGACGAGCGCCGGGTTCGGAACGATCGTCAGCGCCGGTTGCAAGATGACCGGAGATCGGAAGA
>CAYHEI010000341.1:0-3007 GCA_964355385.1 uncultured bacterium
CCGCCGCGGTCTTGATTCCGGTGCTCTTTCTTGGTCCCGGCAGAACACTGACGCATGCCGCGCCCTTGCTCGATCCCGGGCGGGACGAGTTCCGCGGTCGGCGGCTGATCTGGGAGTCTACCGCGCGCATGGTGCGCGAGCGCCCGCTCGTGGGTTGGGGTCCGGGGGAATTCCGCTCACGCTATACGGCATACCAAGCCGCGTTGCTCGGCCAGCCACGCTTCGCGGATATTCCGTATCACTCCACCTCGCATGCGCACCAGGATTATCTGCAATGGTTTGCCGAGCACGGCGCGCTCGGGCTGGGGGCGATGGTGTGGCTGCTCGTGAGCACCGGGCGCGTCCTGCTCGTCCGGGGGAGCGTCACGCGATCCGCGGCGGTCGCTGGCGGGACACTGCTGATCTGGGAGGTGGACGGCTGCTTCAACGGACCTTTTCACCTGCCGCCGTCCTCGATGCTGTTCTGGCAGTTCGCGGCCGTTGCCGGGTGCGAGGATCGAAGAGGGGCGGCCCCGGCGTTCGCGGCGGCTCGCCCAAGGGTCCGGGTCTTCACCGTCGGGGCTGTTGCGCTCCTCGTGCTGGCCCACCCGTTTGCGCGCGACCTCGTGAGTGAAGGCTACGCTCAGCAGGCGATGTTCGCGCTCGAGGCAGGAGCGAGCGCCGCTGCGATTCCCAGCGCATTGCGCTCGATGGCACTCCGGATCGAGGACCGGCGCCAGGCCTATCTCGTGGGACAGGCTTACCGCGGCATGGGGAAGTTGGACGAGGCGGCGGTGGCATTTGCGGAGGATGTGCGCGAGAATCCGTGGTACGCGTCGGCGTGGCACGACCTCGGCGCTGTTGAGCTCGCCCGGGGGCGGCGCACCGCGGCCCTTCTCGCCTTCCGCCGGGCCATCGACTTGAACCCGCGAGACGCCGAAGCGCGGCGTCAAGCGGGCGTGCTTGACGCGGGGCGGCCGGGCGGGCCGATTGACCGGCCCGAAAAGCGTTGATAAGATTGCATCAATCCATGCGGAAGCTCGCCGGCCTGCTCTCTTTCGCGTGCGTGGTCCTCTCCGGCGCGGCGGAATCCGCCACGACCCGCCTGCATCTGCGGATCGCGGCCGGGACGAACTCGCTGAGCGCGACGGCGCCCACGGAGAGCTCGAATGCCAATTTCCTTATCGTTCCCCCGACGTGTACGAACGGCGGCAAGATTATCACCAATGACGCGAATACCGGGTCGACCTGCGACGGGCAGTACGCAAGCGGTCCCAATGGTCAGACCCAGGTGTTTTCTTTCGTCGTCCCGGAATTCTGGGGGAAAGATCTCGGGCTCACCGAGTCGGACTTCGAGTACTGGGCGGGCTTGGCGACGACCGGTGGGACCGCGCAGCCGAAGATGCGCATCACGTATGAGTACAATGACCCCGCTGCCGGCTACCCGGTCATCACCGAGACGCTCGGCACGCCATGCCTTGGATGCTATGCGTTCAACGGCTGTCCGCTCGCCTCGCGCGGGATCGCGATCAAGTTCTCGAAGGCGACGGGCAATGTCTTTCCCTCGGTCAGCACGCTTTCGACGGCGCTGCGCAACGGCATTCCTCAGGGCAGTACCGTTCTGGTCGAGGTGTGGAGTGCGGACGGAGACAGTCCGTCCGGCAACACGGGCTATGGATTCATTTACTCGAGCGCCGCCAACCCGTCGTTCATCGAGATTCCATATTCCAAGAACAACTTTTCGATCTACGGCGGGATGTCCCCACAGTACATGCGCAAGTCCACGGTCGGGATCGCGTGCTCCTACACGCTCGACAACACCCACGCCGCCGGTCCCCAGATCGACAGGCTGGAGATCGCCATTCCGGGCGGGATTTTCGGGTCAGCGCAATTCTTCGGCGCGGTGACCGTCACGTCCGTGCTGACCGGCGCGGTGCCGAAACCCCTGGCGAGTACGACGGTCATCCAGGCTTCCGCATTGGCGGACGGCAAGCTGACCGTCGACTTCACCGCCTCCCCGGTCGCCCAAGGAGAGATCATCACGGTGAACTTCACCTGCAACGTGCCCACCACCGCGTATCAATCGCTGAAGTGGGACGGGCAGGCGTTCAGTCCGACGGCGGGACAGGTCACGCTGTCACCCAAGGTCGCCGACGGCCTCCACGTGGCCATCCTCGACCCGCCGGGCGCTCCGGGCGGGGTCGCCGTCGCGCCGGCGAACCAGCAGTTCGGCGGCCAGCAGCTCCGCATCACCTGGAACGGTCCCGCACCCGCGGACACCAACGCCGTGACGGCCTACCGGATCTACCGCACGTCCTGCGCGGGGTGTGCGCCCGAGATCGCGGGGACCCCGTACGCCCCGTCGGGCTCGTTCAGCTCGTGGAAACCCGCGACGAATATCTATACGACCACGGTCGGCCTCACGTTCTCCGACGCCGACCTCTCGAACGGGTGCACCTACTGTTACCGGCTGCAAGCCGTGAATCCGGTCGCGAATGGGGCAACGAGTATGGAGGCGTGCGGGACGCCGTACGCGACGCCGGGACCGCCGGCGTTCCTCACCGTGCGGGCGGCGAGCGCGGCGGCGGGGCTGTCCTGGGAGGCGCCGGCGCCGGGGACGTACGCGCTTTCCGGGTATCAGGTCTTCCGCTCGACGTGCGGCACCTGCGCGTACAGCTTGACGACCTCGATCTGGAGCGCGAGCGCCAGCTCGTATCGGGACCCCACCCTGGTGAACGGCGCGACGTACTCGTACAAGGTGCTGGCGTTCGACGACCAGGGCAATGTGAGTCTCTTCTCGCCCGTGGATTCCGCGCAACCGGCGGTGAATCCGCCCACCACTGTGGCGGTGAACCAGTACACTTACTCGGGGGGCGTCATCTTGGGTTGGAGCGGCTCGGTCAAGAACGAGTTCGCGTGGGCTGGGTACAACGTGTACCGTTCGACCTGCGACCCGTGCACGCGGACGCTCCTCACCGCCGTCGGACCGGCGGCGACCGGCTACACGGACCAGTCCGTCACCGTGGGC
>CAYHEI010000341.1:3017-3978 GCA_964355385.1 uncultured bacterium
GACGTCACCGCCCTGTCCGTGGAGGGCGGATCCACGGAGGGTCCGCACTCGGGCGTCGTGGGGCTGGTCACGTCGCCGCTCCCGCCCGCGGCCCTCACGGTGCTTTCCGCCCCGGGCGCGGCGCTCTACCTGGAATGGTCTTCCGACGGCAATCCGCCGGGCGCCGTGAGCGGGTATCGGGTGTACCGGACCACCTACCCGGGCGGCTCGTTGCCGCCGTTCGCGGGCGCGACGTGGGCGCAATCGGCGACGGCGTACACCGACCTGGGCACGAGCTATGGCGGGGTCTACTACTATCAGGTCCTCGCGCACCAGTACATCCCGCCCGATGCGGATCTGGACAGCCTGACCAAGGAGCCGGTGACGATGGGGGCGGAGGGAGTCGTCGAGCCCTCCACGCCCACCGGGCTCACGACGCTCACGTCGGGGACAGTGCGGCTGTCCTGGACGGATCTGCGGCCCGCGCAGCTCGTTTCGGCCTACCTGATCTACCGGTCGTCGGGCTCGCCGGGCACCGCGGCGGTGCTGGTGGCGTCCGTCAGCGTCACGGCGTACGACGACACGACGGTCACGCCGGGCCTCGTCTACTACTACCGGATCAGCGCGCTCAACCCCGGCGGGGAGTCGGTCCTCTCGGCGCAGACGATCGGCGACGTGCCGTACATCCCGCCGGGCGATCCGGGCTGGCTGACCGCCACCGGGGGGATCAACTCGGTCGCCCTCGCGTGGACGCCCGCGCAGAAGACGCTTTACGACATCGACGGGTACGAGGTGATGCGGGGGACCGTGTCCGGTGGAGAGTTCCACCTGACCTATCAGTCCGGCGCGGACCTCGCGGGCTATCTGGACACCGGGTTGATGAACGGCCGGCCGTACTACTACATGGTCCGCGCGCAGGACGTCCAGGGTAACCTCAGTATCTTCACCAACGAGAGATCGGAAGAGCGTCGTGTAGGGAAAT